>CAZBOQ010000287.1:0-14890 GCA_964493555.1 uncultured Gammaproteobacteria bacterium
CATCTGGTCGAGTACATTCAGACCGATGTGTGGGTGCGGTTTCAAAAGATGTGTGGACATACCTGCTATTACGTGTGTGCCGATGATGCGCACGGTACGCCGATCATGTTGCGAGCCGAGGTTGAGGGGATTACCCCGGAGGAGCTAATCGAACGTGTAGAACGCGACCACCGGCGCGATTTCGCTGCCTTTCATATCGAGTTCGATAATTACTACTCGACGCACTCGAGCGAAAATCAGGAGATTTCCAACCTTATATACACGCGGTTGCGTGATGCTGGCCATATCGATAAGCGCACCATTCGCCAGGCATTTGATCCGATTCGAAAGATGTTCTTACCCGATCGTTTTATCCGCGGCACTTGTCCGCATTGCGGTGCCCCTGATCAATACGGCGACAGCTGCGAGGAGTGCATGCGGACTTATAAGCCTACCGATCTGAAAGATCCGAAATCGGTGTTGTCTGGCGAGACTCCGATCAAAAAGGAGTCCGAGCATTTCTTTTTTAAGGTCAGTGACTTTCAACCCATGTTGAAAGAGTGGATGAACGCAGGGCGAGTCCAGACCGAAATAGCCAATAAGTTAGAAGAGTGGTTTGAAGCGGGACTACAGGATTGGGATATTTCTCGCGATTCGCCGTATTTCGGATTTGAAATACCGGATGCGCCTGGGAAGTATTTCTATGTTTGGCTGGATGCACCAATTGGCTATCTTGCCAGTTTTAAAAATCTCTGTGAGCGGGAAGGTATAGATTTCGATACCTATTGCAATCCGGATAGTGACACAGAGCTCTATCATTTCATCGGCAAGGACATCACCTATTTTCATTCGCTGTTTTGGCCGGCGATGCTGGCTGGTGCTGGATTCCGTACCCCTTCAGGCGTGTTCGCGCACGGCTTCCTTACGGTCGATGGACAGAAGATGTCTAAAACGCGAGGCACTTTCGTGTCTGCCAGTACTTATCTGAAGCACCTTAATCCGGAATATCTTCGTTACTACTTCGTCGCGAAACTCAATGCTAGCGTTGAGGATATAGATCTAAATCTCGACGACTTTCGTCAGCGGGTCAATTCGGATTTAGTGGGCAAGGTGGTCAACATCGCCAGTCGCTGTGCTGGATTCATCTCTAAGCGGTTCGATGGTCGGCTGTGCGCTGAGGTGGACGGTGAAGAATTACTTGAAGAACTGCAAGATGCAGGTGCGCCGATTGCACGGGCCTACGAGCAACGCGAGTTTGCCCGCGCGATGCGGCAGGTGATGGCCCTTGCTGATCGTGCCAATCAGTTTATCGATGAGAAAAAACCCTGGGTTCTCGCGAAAGATCAAAGCCGAGGTGAGGAATTGCACCGCGTCGTCACCGCGGGAATTAACCTCTTCCGATTACTGATAATCTACTTGAAACCGGTGCTGCCACAATTAGCAGCGCAAACCGAGGCGTTCTTGAAAGTGGCGCCATTCGACTGGGGTGCGGCTCAGGAGTTGCTGCTCGATCAAGGGATCGAGCGTTACAAGCCACTCATGTTCCGAGTGGAGGTGGACAAAGTACAAGCCATGGTAGAGGAGAGTAAAGAGACCTTGGAGAGAACCAGGTCTGAGATTGCGCCGGAGCATAGTGCTATCGCCGATCAAATAAACGTGGATGAGTTTGCCAAAGTCGATCTGAGGATAGCGAAAATCACGGCGGCCAGTCAGGTCGAAGGTGCTGAAAAGTTGTTGCAGTTGACAGTGGACATCGGCGCGGAAACACGCAATGTGTTTGCTGGGATAAAGCAAGCCTATACGGCCGAAGAACTGGTCGGCCGTTTTGTCGTGTTGGTGGCGAACCTGGCACCGCGCAAGATGCGCTTCGGTGTTTCCGAGGGTATGGTGCTGGCTGCTGGCCCCGGCGGTGAAGATATCTGGTTGTTACACCCGGATGACGGGGCGAGTCCCGGGATGCGAGTGAAGTAGCACGACCTGTCGAGTGAAGGCAAACTCAATGGCTGCGACTACAAGATCCGAGGCCATCGCACAGATCAACGATTTGTTACCACAGACGCAGTGCCGTCTCTGTGGGTACGACGGTTGTCGTCCCTATGCGCAAGCGCTACTTGATGGAGACGCAGAAATAAACCGTTGCCCGCCGGGGGGAGAAGCGAGCGTTAACGCGATCGCGGCTTTATTGGATCGCAAGCGCCTCCCTCTCGATCCCTTGCGTGGTGCGACCAAGCCCCCGCAAGTTGTCGTTGTCGATGAGGCCGAGTGCATTGGTTGCGCCAAGTGTCTTGAGGTTTGTCCGGTGGATGCAATCGTCGGCGCGAGAAAAATGATGCACACCGTTATCGCCGAGCATTGCACCGGCTGTGAACTGTGTATTCCTCCCTGCCCGGTTGACTGTATCGAGGTGCAGGTGTCCGTGGCTAACGCGCTGAGGTGGAAATGGCCGGAACCAGAAGCGCGTGAGCGCGCCGGCGCAGCGGCACGGCGGTTTGAAGCCCGACAGAAACGGTTGGCGCCGGTAGTTGCCAAAGTCGACGTTAGCGCACTCACGGCCTTACGTGGTGACCACGATAGGTCCGCTGAGGATATGCGCCGGTATATCGATGAAGCGGTGCAACGCACACGGCAAAAACGGCGTAGCTCTGAGTTGGACATCAACTTGGGGTAACGTCTTGTTATGGGTCCAGCCAAACGCCAGGAGATGTTTGAACGTTTCCGCACCGCTAACCCGGATCCGACCACTGAACTCAAATATGACTCTTCCTTTGAACTCCTTATCGCTGTCATCCTTTCGGCACAGGCGACGGATATTGGCGTCAACAAAGCCACTGCGAAACTTTTTTCGGTCGCGAACACACCCAAAGGCATTCTCGAACTTGGCGAACGCCGCCTCAAAAAATTCATCAAGACGATTGGCCTGTTTAATAACAAAGCAACAAATATTATGGGCACTTGTCGAATTTTGGTTGACAAGCACGGTGGCGTGGTACCGAGTGATCGGGAGCTTTTGGAGGAGTTACCAGGCGTCGGGCGCAAGACTGCGAACGTTATTTTGAATACGGCGTTTGGGCAGCCGACCATGGCTGTCGATACACATATCTTTCGGGTTTCGAACAGAACGGGTCTTGCCCCAGGGAAGACGGTACTCGACGTGGAAAGACAGTTGTTGAATCGTGTTCCTCAAGCGTTTCTTAACAATGCACATCATTGGCTGCTGTTACATGGGCGCTATATCTGTATCGCGCGCCGACCGCGTTGCGGCGCGTGCAGAATCTACGATTTATGCCGCTGGAAGGAACGGCGAGGGTATCGCGACGACAAGTAGATTGGTGCTGGGAACCAGTATACTTAGACCATTATGTTTGTCACCGAAAGACAGGATTCGCGCAGTTTCTTCGTCGACGTATGGAACAAACATAAACACGGCGCGATACTGGAGCCGTTGGAACGTGTGGTTGAGACGGTGATCCTGCAGCATCCCGAATATCACAAATTGCTTACTTTGGATGGAGTGCTGGAGCGCGAGTTCATGCCGGAGAGTGGGCAAAGCAATCCTTTTCTGCATATGGGGATGCACATTGCCATCCAAGAACAACTGAGTATCGACCGACCTTTCGGTATAGTCGCCGCCTATGGAGAGCTGATTGGAAAGATCGGAGACGCGCATACTTTGGAACACAGAATGATGGAATGTCTGGGTGAGACGCTTTGGGCTGCTCAGCGTGTTGGTGAATTACCAAACGAGCAGAGCTATCTCGAATGCGTAAGAAGGTTGAGGCCGTGACTGTAATGGAATCTACACGAGACGACGAACGCGGTGACCCTGATCCAGTTAGCGAGGCTCGATGAGCTGTTTCTGATTTCTACCGCAGTGGATGAGCGACTGAGGGAGGATATCTGACGGTAGAGGTAGTGCCGTTTGGTCAGCAGACACATTTGGCTTTTTCCTCGTGTTCAACGTTGAAAGCCTGTGCTGACTGATAGCTGATAATTTTGTCAAATAAGCCGTAAGAATTCCTGCGGAATTAGCTCAGTTAACAGTTGTTGGGGAAGCCGCGACTCAGATCGTATTTATCCCGTCACTTGCGATCGGTGCGATGCTTGGCATACGAGGTATCGACAAGGTCTCATTTTCGGTTCTGAATCACAAGTTGTGATGGCGGCAACGCGGCAGTTCGACTCGTTGATTACTGGAATCTTGGTGGCTAGAAGTTCTTGTCTCCGCCCTTGCAACTCGTTTCGGCAGTATGTGAGTACTGCATGAAATCGATGTACTGCGCTTCGAGGGGGGGTGATCCTGTCCGTTATCTAGTCACGCTGGTAATGCTGGCAATGATAAACGAGGTGCTGCTACGTCGGTTGATTGCGCACCGAACGGCTCCAAGTTTTTTTTTCGGGTAAGCTAGAAAGATGCTAGGGAGACTCGTAGAGAGGCTGCGTTTACAGATCATCCGGATCGGTCTGGGTGTCGCGATTATGGTTGTGTTTTTGTTGCACAGCGGCCAATACATCAACATCGAGTTCATCGATGAAATGGAATATATCGCCTACGATTCACGGCTGTTGTTTAACATGCCGCGTACGATTAACAACCAAATTGTGATCGTCGACATCGATGAGAAGAGCCTCGCAATGGAAGGGCATTGGCCATGGCCGCGCGACCGGTTGGCACTGCTGTTGGAGCAACTGTTCGATAATTACCGTATCAAGGTGATAGGCTTTGACATGGTTTTCCCAGAGCCGGATACCAGCTCCGGCTTGAAGGTGTTGGAGGGCCTGGCTGAAACGGCGCTGGCCAGTGACCTAGCCTTTAGAAGCGAACTCCAGCGACTCAGATCTTCACTCGACTACGATTCTATTTTCGCGGATGCCGTCAGACGCTATCCCGTTGTGCTCGGGTATGCATTTGCACCGACGCAGACCGGCGAAATGACCAACAACGGCCAGTTGCCAAACCCGACGTTCGAAGCTAACGTATTTCGCGGTCGCCCTATCGCGTTCGAACGCGGTGCAAGTTTCATTTCCAATACGCCACAACTACAGGATGCGGCGCGCGCGGCCGGGCATTTTGTGCCTTATATCGATGTCGACGGCACTATCCGTCGCGTACCGATGCTCTATGAACATGACGGGGGGTACTACGAATCGCTGTCGCTGGCGGTCGCCCGTACTGCCTTGGGTGAGCTAGCCGTGACGCCTGAATTTGCGCCCGTACCAGCCGGTGCTCGCCACGGGTACTCGGGTCTAGAGTGGTTGCGCATTGGCAAGCATTTCATTCCGGTCGATGACACGGTCAGCTCACTGGTCCCATACCGCGGCACACAGGGTAGCTATCACTATGTTTCGGCCACTGACGTTATCCACGGCAACGTAGATCCTGCTCTGTTGAACGGCACTATCGCGTTGTTGGGTACGACCGCAGCGGGCCTGTTGGATATGCGCTCGACACCTGTTTTGAATTCGTACGCAGGAGTAGAAATTCATGCCAACTTGATCGATGGTATTTTGAACGACACCATCAAGCAGAATCCGCCTTATGTGCTTGGTGCAGAGATCGTAATACTGTTTTTACAAGGTCTGTTTATGGCGGTGGTGTTGCCTTTGTTAAGTCCGTTGTGGGCGACAGCGGTAACGGTGGGACTGTTTGCTTTAGCGATCGGTACCAACTTTGCCATCTGGCAATATGCCGATCTCGCTATGCCACTAGCTTCCGGATTAATCATGTTTGGCGCGATGTTTTTGCTCAATATGTCATACGGGTATTTCGTCGAAACCCGCGGAAAACGGCAACTTACAGGCTTATTCGGTCAGTACGTTCCTCCGGAGCTAGTCGATGAAATGTCAGAACGTCCTGAGAGCTATTCGCTGGATGCGGAAAGTCGCAATTTGACTGTGCTTTTTACTGACATGCGCGGTTTTACAACCATTTCCGAAGGACTTCCACCCAAGGATCTGTCGCAGCTGATGGACGGGTTTCTCACACCGATGACTCGCCTGATCCACGACAACCGCGGCACTATCGACAAATATATGGGCGACGCCATTATGGCGTTCTGGGGTGCGCCGATCAGCGATCCTGACCATGCACGGCACGCGCTCGAAACGGGCATGCGCATGGTCGCGAGCCTCGACCAAATCAATCAGGATTTCAAAGGTCGCGGCTGGCCCGAAATCCGCATCGGTGTCGGCATCAATACCGGTGAGATGAGTGTCGGTAACATGGGCTCTGAATTTCGAATGGCCTATACGGTTCTTGGCGATGCGGTGAACCTCGGTTCGCGGTTAGAGGGGCTTACCAAGGGTTACGGCGTATCGATTATGGTCAGTGAGTCAACGCGGGCGGCCGTGCCTGAGTTTGCTTATCGTGAGCTAGATAGAGTTCGAGTGAAGGGTAAAGATGAGCCTGTGGCGATTTATGAACCGCTGGTCCTGACGGCCCAGATCCCCGAGAGCGTTAAAGATGAACTGGCGCTTTATCGCGAGGCCCTAAAATTGTATCGGGAGCAGCAATGGGATATGGCGGAGATGCAATTTATCAATCTGCAGGAAATGTCGACCTCGCCGATGCTGTATAAAATCTATGCCGAACGCATAGTGCAGTACCGCGCAAACCCACCAGGCGAAGATTGGGATGGCGTATTCACGCATACCTCTAAATAGTTCTGATTCCCTTACCGCGGCCCAGTTATTAGCTCGGATCCTGCTCGGCTTAAAAACTTTCAGCCTCGTACATCCACTGCTCAGCGGTCACGATGCAAGCGCTATGTGTGCAGCTCGTGGAGCTTGGCCATGGACGGGATACTCATTCACTCGTTATTGGCGTCCGGTTTCTCGATTTTGCCGCATGGGTAGAGATTATCGCTCCAAATGTTTTCTCTTCCCAGTGACTTCCTTCCAGTCATCGGCGTCGGCCGGTGCGTCTTTCATCTCGCTGATGGTTGGCCAGTTTTTCGCGAGCTCTGCGTTTAGCTTTATAAACTCTTCCATGCCCGTCGGTACGTCGTCTTCGCTAACAATGGCGTCCACTGGACATTCCGGTTCGCACAAGGTGCAGTCTATACACTCGTCGGGATCAATAATTAGCATGTTTGGGCCTTCATGGAAGCAATCAACCGGACAGACCTCGACACAATCGGTGTACTTACATTTGATGCAGTTCTCAATTACTACGAATGTCATTAGGCATCCCAGTTTAAAAGCAGGAGCGGACATTATAACGGTAGACGGCTGGCCAACCTACTGTGTGTTTGGGTGGTAGCTACTCGTCCAACAGCGAACGCAAGCGATAAAGTGTTTCCAATGCGTCTTTAGGGCTTAACACATCGGGATCGATCGTCTGCAGGATCTGCATCGCGGCCTCGCCGGGTTGAAACAAAGTTTTCTGCGCGATGGGCTGTGTTCTGAGGCTCCGGTCCTGACGATGCTCCAGCGTTTTTAGACGTTCGCGTGCCTCATCGATCACAGCGCGAGGGATACCGGCTAGTAGTGCGACTTGTAATCCGTAGCTCCGGTTCGCAGGACCCTCTCTGACGGCGTGTAAGAATACGATTTTTTCGTCGTGTTCGATCGCATCGAGGCGTACATTAGCGATATTAGTTTCTGATTCTGCAAGAGTGGTTAGCTCGAAGTAATGTGTCGCGAACAGACAAAATGCTTGCACATTGCCAGCCAGGTAGCGGGCCGTTGCCCAGGCTAGGGATAGGCCGTCGAAGGTACTGGTGCCCCTACCGATTTCGTCTATTAGAACGAGGCTTTTGGAGCTTGCGTTGTGCAGAATGTTGGCAGCTTCAGTCATCTCCACCATAAAGGTGGAACGGCCGCCGGCAAGATCGTCGGCCGCGCCGATGCGAGTGAAAATCCGGTCGACAGGGCCGATTGCAGCATTTGTCGCGGGGACATAGCTACCGGCGTGGGCGAGCAAAACGATTAGCGCAGTTTGACGCATGTAAGTCGATTTACCGCCCATGTTGGGACCGGTGATAATCAACATCCGACGTGCTGTCCCGAGACTAAGGTCGTTGGCAACAAAAGGTGCGTCATGGCTATTCTCGACGACGGGATGACGGCCCTGCTCAATCGTTATCTCAGATTCTTCAATTAGTGAAGGTTGGTTGAAGCGCAAGGTGATAGCGCGTTCAGTGAAACTCGCAAGCACGTCGAGTTCAGCGATCGCTGTCGCGGCGCTTTGCAGAGGTGCTAGCTCGAGCTGTAATTTACCAAGTAATGCTTGGTAGAGCAGTCGTTCGCGTGCCAACGCTCGATCGCTTGCACTCAATACGCGTTCCTCGTGCTGTTTCAATTCCGGGGTGATGTACCGCTCAGCATTTTTAAGCGTCTGGCGGCGAACATATTCGGCCGGAATATCGTCCGTCTGGTTGCGAGACACTTCGACGTAATAACCGTGAACCCGGTTGAAACCCACTTTCAGCGATGCGATTCCTGTACGTTCGCGTTCCTTGATTTCAAGATCAATCAGGTACTGACTCGCGTCGGAGCTAATTGCGCGTAGTTCATCTAACTCTGTGTCATATCCTTCAGCGATGACACCGCCATCGCGGAGCGTGATTGGTGGTTGTTCGGAAATTGCGGAAACAAGTAGAGCGTGGACCTCAGGAAATGGGCCTATCACTCTCCAACAGTCCTCTATCAAGGGCCCCTTCAGCTGTTGCAGCAGCTCTTTCAGAGTCGGCAATACTTCCACGCTCTGACGTATCTGCACGAGATCGCGCGGCCGCGCGCTGCCTAGTGCGACGCGCGCCAACGAACGCTCGAGATCGCCGATGCCGCCCAGGGTCTGACGCAGGCTGTCGAAATCCGGCTGTTTTAGCAGACTATCGATCGCTTGATAGCGGCAGCGCAGCGCATAGTGGTCACGAATCGGTTGGCTCAGCCAACGTCGCAGCCGTCGCGCTCCCATGGGTGTGGTGGTGCTGTCCATTAAGGTCACGAGCGTGTTGGCGTGATCGCCGACTAGTGAGCGGTCTATTTCAAGATTGCGTCGGCTAGCTGCGTCGAGAATAATGTAGTCCGTGTGTAACTCGGCTCGCAGTCCGCGCAGGTGCGGAAGTTCTGAGCGCTGGGTTTCCTTGGCGTACCGCAGTAGGCATCCCGCTGCGCCAATAGAAATATCGAGGTCGTTGCAGCCGAAACCGGATAGATCAGCGACCTGAAACTGTTCGGCCAGCGCGTGCTTCGCGCTACCGACATCGAAATGCCAAGGAGGCATCCGCCGGATGGTGCTCCCCAGCAACGACGCCAAATCTTCGTCGTCTTCGGCGATCAGGCACTCGGCCGGTTGCAGTCGTTCCAGTTCACCTTTCAGTGCTTCCGTATCGTCGACTTCCATGACCGTGAAGTAGTCTGCCGAGATATCGATTGCCGCAATGCCAATGGATTGTTCCAGTCTATGGATCGCACATAGGACGTTGTCACGGTGGCCATCGAGCAATGCTTCGTCAGTGACTGTGCCGGGCGTGAGAATCCTCGTGACACGCCGCTCAACTGGTCCTTTACTCGTTGCGGGATCACCGATCTGCTCACAAATGACGACCGATTCGCCGAGTCTTAGCAGGCGTGACAGATAGTTGTCCACGGCGTGAAAGGGTACCCCCGCCATGGGGATGGATTTACCCCCCGACCGACCCCGCTTGGTTAGTGTGATGTCCAGCAGTTCGGCGGCGCGCCGAGCGTCATCGAAAAACAGTTCATAGAAGTCGCCCATACGGAAAAACAACAGTTGTGAAGGGAACTCGGCCTTAATGCCGAGGTATTGTTGGATAACCGGGGTATGTTGCAGGGCATTTTTAACTTGCATGGGACGCGACCAGCGGAAGAACAGTGTACCAACAAATGCTACCCTTGAAATCGGCGTTGGCTAGCCCAATATCCTAGCCATACTTAAAGCCTGTCGGCCAGGCAATTCAGGAGGTTCAGTCATTATGACTGAGGAAATAAAGAAAGAAACTCGGGGGTTCCAGTCAGAGGTCAAGCAGCTGCTTGACCTAGTTATACATTCTCTTTACAGCAATAAAGAGGTTTTTCTTCGAGAACTCATCTCGAATGCCTCAGATGCGGCCGATAAGCTGCGTTTCGCTGCGTTGAGCGGTGATGGGTTGTACGAGCAGGAGCCGGATCTCAAGATCGAAGTGGATTTCAGTGAAAGTCAGGGCTCCGTTACGGTTCGCGATAACGGTATCGGTATGTCTTATGATGAAGTCGTTGAGAATCTCGGCACCATCGCAAAATCCGGCACTAAAGAGTTTTTCAACGCCTTGACGGGAGATGCACAGACTGACGCGCAACTTATCGGTCAATTCGGTGTGGGCTTTTATTCAGCATTTATCGTTGCGGAACGGGTAACGGTCCGCACGCGTAAGGCCGGGTTACCGGAAGATGAGGGAGTGCTCTGGGAATCCGATGGCAAGGGTGAATACGCTATCCAACGTCTTGCCAAGAAACTTCGTGGTACTGAAGTTGTTTTGCACCTCCGTGATGAGGAGAAAAAACTCGCGAACAATTACACGCTTCGCGGACTCATTCGCAAATATTCCGATCATATTGGTCTGCCGATAGAGATGCCGAAGGAAGGTGAAGATGTCGTCGGTTATGAGACGGTTAATACCGCGACCGCATTATGGACTCGCGCGAAAAAGGATATCAGTGGTGATGAATACAATGAGTTCTACAATCACATCGCTCACGATTTTGAACCTCCACTGACGTGGACTCACAATAAAGTAGAAGGGAAACTCGAGTATACAACGCTGTTGTTCATCCCCAAGCATGCGCCTTTCGATATGTGGGATAGGGAGGCCAAGCATGGGGTGAAGCTGTACGTTCGACGCGTTTTCATCATGGACGACGCGGAGCAGCTCCTGCCTCGGTATTTGCGTTTCGTGCGTGGGATTGTCGACAGTAACGATCTTCCACTCAATGTTTCCCGTGAGATCCTGCAACACGATAAGGCGATTGAGACAATACGAACAGCGTCAGCGAAGCGCATTCTCAGTAAGCTGGAAGATCTCGCCGCGAATAGCGTGGAAGACTACAGAGTGGTATGGAAAGAGTTCGGCCGCGTGTTGAAAGAGGGGATTATTGAAGACATTGCCAATAAGGAGCGTATCGCCAAACTCATGCGCTTTACTACCACCCACGACGAAACAAACGAAACGGTGTCGCTGGCCGATTATCTATCCCGCATGCCGGAGCAACAAAAACACATTTACTATGTGGTTGCCGAGAATCTGGGAACCGCAGCTAGCAGTCCTCATTTGGAGATTTTTCGTGAAAAACAAATCGAAGTCGTGTTGTTGGCCGATCCGGTGGATGAGTGGATGGTACCCCATTTGGAGGAGTTTGAAGGCAAGGCATTCAAGTCGATAACCAAGGGCGATTTGGAGCTCGGAGAATTGGGCAAGGAAGACAGTGGTGAATCGCCACCTCCGGAGGAGTTCGAGGCCCTTACCAAACGGATCAAGGAGACACTGGACGACAAAGTAAAAGATGTACGCACTACTAGGCGGCTGACTAATTCTCCAGCCTGTTTGATCGCTGATGAAAACGACATGGGCATGAACATGCAGCGCATACTCCAAGCAGCCGGTCAGGATATGCCGAGCACAAAGCCAATTCTGGAAATAAATGCCAGCCATCCCATTGTCATGAAGCTGGCCGAACAGGATACCGATGAGCAATTCGCCGATTGGGTGCAGATCCTGTTCGATCAGGCGGTCTTGAGCGAGGGTGGGAAGCGTGAGAACCCGGCGGCGTTCGTTCAGCGGCTTAATCAGATGTTTTTACAGTTGAGTAGTTAAGTAGAGATTTCAATAGCATGCTAGGAGAATAGCCACGGGTGACCTAGCTCAATCCACGACGCGCGATCTGATTTTGTGTGCCAGCAGGCAGTTGGATGCTGGCGACCTGTATTTTGGTCACGGGTCTCCTGAACCTTTGGACGAAGCTATCCAGTTGGCACTCCATTGTCTGGGTATCCCCTTCGCGCGTTTGGAAGAGTGCCTCGATCGGCCCGTAGGTGGCAATGTCGTTCGTCGGTTGCAGCAGCTGCTCGAGATCCGTTGTCGCACGCGTAAGCCGATGGCATACCTCATCTGTAAATCGTGGTTCGCAGGGCTCGAGTTTTACGTCGATGAGCGTGTGCTTGTCCCGCGCTCTCCAATAGCCGAGCTGGTTGAGAAGCGATTCTCACCCTGGTTGACTGGTGATGTTCGCCGGATTCTTGATTTAGGTACCGGATCGGCTTGCATCGCCGTTGCTTGCGCAGAGGCCTTTCCAGAGGCTAGTGTCGATGCTATCGACAGTTCATCTTCTGCGTTGATGGTTGCCGCACACAACTGCAGCATCCATGAGGCGGGCAGGCGCGTGCGTTTATACCGCTCTGAGCTCTTCAAGGCGGTTGCCGGCAAACGTTATGACCTTATCGTCAGCAATCCACCCTACGTGGAAGCACGAGAACTTATCGATCTACCGCGTGAATATCACTACGAGCCCCGATGTGGTCTCCAAGGTGGTGGCGATGGCCTGTCGGTCACCAGACGGATCTTGCGCGGAGCAGCGCGGCACCTTACCGATAGTGGTGTATTGATCGGTGAGGTCGGAAGCTACGCGGCGCTGCTGGCCGCGACCGTTCCTGATTTGCCCTTTGTCTGGGTGAACCTCGAGCGCGGCGGGGAGGGTGTGTTCGTATTATTTGCCTCAGACCTGCGCGACACGGCAGGCGCCTTGTAAGGCGCAGGCATACGAGCCTTTTCGCGGTAGAATGTCGTATGGCTGGCAACTCATTTGGCGAGATCTTTCGCGTGACCACGTTTGGGGAAAGCCACGGCCCTGCCTACGGTTGTGTGGTCGATGGTTGTCCGCCCGGGCTCGCTCTGAGTGAGGCAGATCTGCAGCTTGACCTGGATCGGCGCAAACCTGGCGCATCCCGGCACACGACACAACGGCGTGAGGACGACCATGTACGCATTCTCTCGGGTGTGTTTGAAGGGCACACCTTAGGCACGTCGATTGGGCTCTTGATTGACAACACCGATCAGCGTTCCAAGGATTATTCTAAAATCAAAAACAGTTTCCGGCCCGGGCACGCCGACTATACCTATCAGCAAAAATACGGACGGCGAGACTATCGCGGCGGTGGGCGCGCGTCCGCTCGGGAAACCTGTATGCGCGTCGCTGCTGGTGGGATCGCCAAAAAATACCTGAAAGAGCAATGCCGATTGCAGGTCCGAGGGTATCTCGAGCAACTGGGTGACATCAAGATCGAATGCCGCGATTGGGATGAGATTGAACGCAATCCTTTCTTTTGCCCCGATCCTGACCGAGTTGCCGAACTCGAGATTTATATGGACGGGTTGCGCAAAGAAGGTAATTCAGTGGGTGCGTGCATCAAAGTGGAGGCGCATGCGGTGCCAGTGGGTCTGGGTGATCCGGTTTTCGATCGGCTGGATGCTGACATCGCCAAGGCTATGATGAGTATCAATGCAGTAAAGGCGGTTGAGATCGGCACCGGCTTTCGTTCGGCCGAACAGAAAGGCACGGATCATCGGGACGAATTGACACCTCAGGGATTCCTTAGCAACAACGCCGGTGGTGTTCTGGGTGGAATCTCTACCGGTCAGGACATTACGGTCCGAATCGCACTCAAACCAACCTCCAGCATTCGAATCCCTGGCAAAACCATAGACATCGATGGTAATGCCACGGAAATCGCCACGCATGGACGTCACGATCCGTGTGTCGGGATTCGCGCGGCACCGATCGCCGAGGCGATGCTGGCGCTTGTGTTAATGGATCATTTCTTGCGGCACCGAGCGCAGAACCAAGGCATTGCATCGCCGACGCCGTCGATCACCGGGTGAATGATGTCCTCGCGCAACTGGCGGAGACTATCCGGGTTGCCGACAAGGAGCGGCGGGGATTATGCATCGAAAGCGGCGCGACCAAGCGGTTTTACGGGCGCGAAGCCAGTGGCAAAAAGCTCTCTCTTGCCAACTATGGAGGGATCGTCAGTTACGAGCCCACGGAACTCGTCGTTACTGCCCGTGCAGGATGTCGCTTAAACGAACTCGAAGCGGAGCTAGCAACAGGCGGGCAAATACTCGCGTTTGAACCTCCACAATTCGGCCCAGCGGCGACAGTAGGCGGTGCGGTCGCCGCTGGATTATCCGGTCCGAGACGTCCGTATGCAGGAGCAATCCGAGACTTCATCTTGGGTGTCACGGCGATGAATGCCGATGGGGAAATCATGCGCTACGGCGGTCAGGTGATGAAAAATGTTGCAGGCTTTGATGTATCGCGTTTAATGGTTGGTGCGTTAGGTACGTTGGGCGTTATCCTCGAAGCATCCTTTAAGGTGCTGCCTAAACCCTCGCGGGAAATCACCCTAGCTCACGAGGTGGACATCGAACGGGGATTAAGGTTGATGAACGAATGGGCGGCAAAGCCGACACCGGTTTCGGCCACGGCATGGATGGATGGTGTGTTGCGCGTGCGGATCTCCGGATCCATTGCGGCCCTGTCAGCGGCGCGCCGAAGTATCGGTGGAGAAGAAGACGCAGATGGCGATAAATTTTGGCTGGCTCTGCGTGAACAATCATTGCCGTTTTTCGTCGAACCGGGGCCGCTTTGGCGGCTATCAGTGCCGCCAGCGGTTACACACATCGAGATAGCGGCCGACACCGTTATTGAGTGGGGTGGTGCACAGCGTTGGTTACGGGGCGGTTCGATAGATTTCGAGCGTCTCACCCGGCTTGCACGCGGACTTGGTGGTCACGCTAGCGTGTTTCGTGGCGGCGAGCGTGACCGTGAAGTGTTTTCTCCTTTGGTAGCTCCCATGCAGGTTTTGCATCGGCGTGTCAAAGCGGCTTTCGATCCGCACGGGATTTTCAATCCTGGT
>CAZBOQ010000288.1:0-7511 GCA_964493555.1 uncultured Gammaproteobacteria bacterium
TGTGGCGCCGAACGCATATCCCCCATGTTGGTCAATACGGCGGTCCACGGCCGACAGAGCGGTGCGAGCTCCCGGCCAGTGACAATGCTCTGCACGCCCTCGACGGCTTTTGCGGCGTCGATATCGATTTCGCCAATGCGCGCGTGTGCGTAGGGGCTCCGTACAAACACGACGTGCAGCATGCCGGGCAGCGTAATATCATCCAGATAACGACCGCGCCCCTGAATGAATGACATGGCATTCGGCCGCGGCAGTGCGGTGCCGATGAATCTGTCCGCCATCGTTTTAACCACCGCTACGCTCCTTCGCGACCTCTTGAACCGCATCGACGATCGCCTGATAACCCGTGCAGCGGCAGAAATTGCCGGAAAGAAAATCCCGGATCGCTTGACGCGTCAGCGTTTCGCTATTGGTCAACAACTCCGCTGACGATATCAACATTCCCGGCGTGCAGAATCCACATTGTGCCGCGTTGTTCCGGTGAAATGCCTCTTGGAGATCGGCAATTTCTCCGCTTGCCGTCACGCCCTCGATAGTCTCAACGCTGTGGCCATCGGCTTGCACTGCGAGTGTCAAACAGGAGCGAGTGATCTTTCCATCCAGACGTACAGTACAGGCACCGCAGATACCCTGCTCACATCCAACATTTGTGCCAGCGAGGCCCGCACGGTGTCGGATAAAATCAGCTAGACTTTCGCGTGACGGTACAGTCTGCTTAATTTTTACACCATTCAGCTCCACGCTGATCACCATAGTCATCTGTGCATCAGCCACGGATTTCTTCCATTGCTTCTTTGAAATAATGCTTCGCCAAATGCATTTTCATCGCCTCACCAGTATAGACATCGCCGATGATTTCCAATTCACCCCCCAACGTCTTAAGTGCATCTTGGATGTTGGCATCACTCATCCCACCGTCTAGCAAACATGCCACCGCGTCTTGCGCCATGACCGGCCTGTCAGCTACCGCGAAGAAAACCGCGGCAATGTCGGTGAAATCGGCGCCGTCACGCTCGGCACTAACGACCAACCCCGTGTTAGCAAAGTCACCGCGTCGACGCACGTGCTCCCGGAATGCGCTCACCGTACTGGCACCTGCGATGGGAAATCTAACGCCGACCAGTAACTCGTCAGCTTGCAAATCGGTTTCATACAAGCCTTTGAAGTAGCTCCGCGCCAGTGCTGTGCGCATTCCAGAGATTCCCGCGATAGTGAACTCAGCATTCAAAGCAACAGAACAGGCCGGTAGTTCAGAGGCTGGATCGGCCATGGCGAGATTACCACCAATGGTGCCGCGATTACGGATCGCTGCGTGGGCAACATGTGCGATCGCCGTAGCCAACAGTGGCACATGGGTCGCCACGAGTTGCGACTGCTGAAGCTCGGCATGGCGGGTCAGCGCACCGACATACAAATATCCATCTTGCAACTCAATACCTTGCATTTCGGCAACATCGTTGATATCGACCAAGCGTTTGGGCGCTGACAAGCGCATGTTGAGCGTAGGGATCAAACTTTGACCACCAGCCAGCACTTTAGCGTCATCTTCCTCTGCCAGCAGAGTCAACGCATGCTCAACCGAATGCGCCTTAACATATTCAAACTCTCTTGGTTTCACGAAACAGACTCCTTGTTTTCGTGACAGCCTTGTTCAAAGGTGACGAATGATCTCAGCGGCGAAAATATAAACGATGCCACGGGAACGTTCGCCAACCCGGGCGACAGTATTAATAAACACAAGAGCTTTCGTCCCACTGCTGTCTCCTCTAGCGCACAGCTATCTACCCGGCTGCAAGTATAGCCGATTGCAATCGTGCCCCGTTTTGCCCGAAATCCTTGCTGTTATTATGTAAAAGCGTGTCGTTCATCGTTCTAAGTTACTTTGCAAGACCGGGACGATGCTTTTTATCGCTAATACCGCAACGTATAATTAAACTTCAACGTAACATCTGACGACTTCGACATGAAGCTGCTCCCATCTGGCCGGTCTAAACTGTGGTCTATTACGAAGAACATTTCGCGTCCGGCTTCGGGGATGAAATGCAAACGGCTATTGATGCCGATAATGTTGGAGACGTTATCAAACTGCAGTAGGTTTACCCAAGACCAACTCGAGGAGAACACCACGTCGGTCTGCAGGGTCACCAAGCGGGTCACGAAATCTCCCCTCGGAAGATCGACGCCATTGTAGTCGTAACTTGCCTCGACACGGAAATGCTTGCTGGGAGCCCAACTCCCGCGGCCCCGTAGGTTCAAGCGATGACCGTCGTAAAATTCACCATAAAAAGCATGCAGCTCCGCCCAAGCGCGCCGCTGGCGGCCAGTTTGAACATCGACACCGAAACGTTGAAAAGTGTATTCGCCGGGACCGAGCACCACCCGTGGAGAAATCTCGAACGGTTCGATCAGACGCTCCTTGAACTCAAAAGCGCGTGCCTTGAATTTATCGCCACTCTGGTTCTGCACCTCTAAAAACCGCAATCCCAACACCTGTGACTGAAGACCGCCGTCTATGCGCTGTGCTCGGCGGAAACTGACTCCACCGAGAATTGTTCGAAAATAACTGTTACGCGGCCTATGGGTATAAACAACCTCGCCAACATATTCTCGGATCCCGGTCTGGTTGACGAATCCTAATGCCGGGTTGAAGTTTTCCTGCACCTCCTTGTAACCGGCGTTCAACAACCATTTGTTACGACTCGGCAACCTGACTGTCGCCCCAAATGCAGAATCGTGACCATCCACTCCATCAGTGTCACTTTGCTGATACCAAGCCTCGCCTTCCAGAGTTAAACCACCCGGCAAGCGTGTATTCTGGTAACGAAAATCCATTCCCCATAATGTGTTATCGATATTCGAGTTCGGATCGCCGCTAGTCGCGATCACCCCAAGCGACGATTCTTCCAGTACGTTACGCGCAATGCGCGCAACTACCAGTGTACTTGCTTCAACACCTTCGAACTCCGATTGTCTGATCGCCAATCCACCAACGTTCCATTCACCATGGCGGCCACTAAGCTTCCCGCCATACTCAATATCGACTGGCGATCCGTTGCTGTTCAGACCTATGCGACGCGAAAAAAACGGCCGTGCGTTCTCACGATCGACCTGGCGGATCTGACTCTGGTCATTCTTACCGCCGATCTTGCCAAACTCAAAAATATCCGAATCCTTGAGGAAAAAACTGCGTTTCTCCGGAAAAAACAAGTTAAATCGCGACAAATTCACTTGTCGATCGTCAACCTCAGTGGCGGCGAAATCCGTGTTAACGGTCAACGAAGCATTCAGCGACGGTGTAATCTTGTAGAACACATCTACAGACGGATCCATGTGAACCTCTGAATCTCTCATACGATAACGACGCTGCCTTACCGAACTAAGAGATGGGACGATATCCAGGCCTAGACCGTAACCTATATCGTGGATCCCGGTGATCGTCGCACCGGTGGCGGGATTCACATTCCGATTCGACGACGACCAAGCCATGGCCTCCACCTCGCGGCCAAGGTAGCGATACGCGTTGAAGCCCCAGCTCTCGTTATTGGCATCGAAGTTCAGTGTATTGAACGGTATCTCGAACTCCGTAATGAAACCATCTCCAACCTTACTCGATTCACCTTTCCATACACCGTCCCAATCCGACGCGAACTGCGTGGTGTTGTTGTAAAGTGCATCGAGCCGTACGCCATTACTGCTCAGTATGAAAACATATCCGTTTCGGCGATCTAGGAAAGGATCGAGAATAAACGCGAACCGATCCTCAAAACGTAACATGGCACCTTGGCGCAGAACGTTGTCGACCATATTTCCCGGCTGGCTATCGTAGGAATACGCGCCGACGTAGATGGCGTCCCTGGTATAAAACAGCCTGACAATAGTCGGCTCCGAAGCGGGCGCGAACTCGTGTGGTCGCACTTGATAAAGATTGTCTATCACGACCGCCCGCGACCACACCTCTTCGTCAAGTTTACCGTCGATAGTGGCGGCCTGTTCGAGCCGCGGGATCGTGACCACCTGCTTGCGCGGGTCTTCTTTTGGGGCTGCGATCGTGCCATGAGCTAGGAACGCTGCCAACATTAGAAAACACAAACGCAACGCGGCAATTTTTCTACCTGTCAGGCACCACCAATCAACCCGCATCATAACTAATGCGATACACCACACCCTGATAATCGTCTGAAAGTAACAAAGAGCCATCGGGCAATTGCAAAATGTCCACGGGTCGACCCCATGCCTCACCGTTGACCAACCACCCATCGGCGAACACCTCCTTTCCGGTTACTTCGCCACTTTCATCAAATTTGATGCGCATAACGCGATAACCAACTGGCGAACTACGATTCCAAGAGCCGTGCTGCGCGACGAACGCATCATTCTTATATTCCTCCGGGAATTGAGCGCCCGTATAGAACTCGACACCTAAAGGTGCGGTGTGAGCCTGGAACTCTATTTCAGGGAAACTGAAGGCCAATGCAGGCTGGTTGCGCGTCCAGTTTTTGTGGCGTACCGAACCACCCGCGTAATACGGAAATCCGAAATGCATCCCGGCTCGTTGAGCAACATTGAATTCTCCGGGCGGGATATCGTCCCCCATCCGATCAGTATTATTATCGGTAAAATGCAGAACCCCAGTTTGCGGGTGGAAATCGAAGCCAACCGAATGACGGATCCCACTTGCAAATACCTCTACATTACCACCGTCGGGATCCATGCGAATAATTGTTCCCTCAATCCCCTTGGTCGCACAAATATTGCAGGGCGAGCCGACCGCGACGTAAAGCTTACCGTCTGGACCGAAATCGATGTAACGCCAACCATGGTGGCGTTTATCCGGCAACTCATCAAAAATCACTTCACCATTGGCAAGCTCCCGGCCTGTCTCGGCATACAAAGTAACCGCAGGATAGCGAGTAATACGGGTGCGCTCGGCAACGTACAGTAAGCCTTGGTGTACCGCCACGCCGTTCGGAACCTGTCCGTCCGTTAGTAGCTGCTCCACTCGCTCACCTCTGCGATCCTTATCTTTGTCGATGATCGCATAGACCTCGGCACGCATACTGCCGACAACGACGGTACCGGTGGATTGGCCGAAGGCCAACGAGCGTGCCCCGGGCACCGTTGCATAGAGCGAAAGACGGAATCCAGCGGGCAGTCGAATGTCACTGATGTTCCCCGCCCTAACCGGCTGGAACGGTACCAACAACGCCGAGACCATCAACGCACCAAGCACCATCACCGAGAGACGAGGGCTAACTATCGACGACGAAAAGAACTTTTTATTTGCGCAAACCACAACGGGTAATTGTAACGCATACGCGAAAACGGAATGCAGCTGCTCGGTTCAAATGCTCCGGGTTATGGCGAATACCAAATCGGTGATGACCATCCTCGTTCGCGAACGGTCGCAGGCGCATTGACCGACAGTTCTACACCGACCCTCCGCGCATCGTACGTACTCCACCGACAGGTGGGAACTTGTAAGACGCGCGCGTAATAAAAAGCACCCTGCCGCGGATCAAACTCCAAATCCGTCCATATCGTCTTGAGCTCAACCGCCCCTTGGTCGGCCGTAAACTGACAGGTTCTCAGATCAAGGGCAGACCGTTCAATAGGGCATCGATAGCTCGTCGGATCGGGCTCGCCACCGCCGCTACAAACGACATCATAAACCCGCTCCTTACTCTCAGCGCCCTCCCGCCAGCCTTTGATGATCTGGATCCGCTCTAAATTAGCGTCATTGGCATCTTTCACTGCCCACAGCAAAAATTGAGGAGGCAGATCACCGGGCGGTGCGGGTAAATCACCTCCCATCGCGACACCATGACGATAGCCGTCGGATATCATTTCCATGCTTTCCAACACTCCTTTAGGAAACTCCCAGCCAGCGAAAAAACGCAACCGAATACGTGGGCCACTTGTGCCGAACACTTCCTTGCGCGCTAATCCAGCAAATAAACTCTCGCGTGTATTCTCCTCCGCCCAGATCCCAGCTAGGCCGCCTGGATTCCGCAACAACTTGGGAAAGAACGCGTCAGGCTCTGCGGACATACGTTCCACAGCGGTGTCGTCATTGTATGAATCGTGGCCAAGAAAATTATCTTCTTCCACTGCACCTGGCGTGCTGTTATGCGTGTCGGAGCTCGCGATAATCCCGTATTTGAAAGGATTGATATCGAACCGCTCGGCGATTTCTAAACCAGTCTTCAGACCATTTCGGACCATAGAGCCAGGGTGGATGCAATGCAACGTCTGACCCTCGACACAGAGCCGTTGGATCTGTTCAAAACCACACTCCTCGTCAGTGTTGCCGAGCCCGAACGCACACTCAGAGTTACCTTTATGCTGATGGATTTCCACCAACGGCTCCAATCGCGCCCGACGGTTAAGGATCTCGCGGTTGAACGGCGTGCCGTCCGTGTTCATGGCCCGAAACGCGACACCCAAACTCACATTGGTGTTATGTGGAATGGCCAGCACTTCGCATTCGTCGGTGCATGTGTTCTCCAGCCACGACCAAAGCGCCTCTGGCGTATGCAGTTCATAAGCGCCCAAAGGGCGCTCGGGAACATCACTGCCGCGGAAAATTACATTGCGATGAAGCATGCCATCACCTGGCAGCAAGCCAGTATATTCATAGGCAATAAAGGTTGTGAATCGGCCTGGTGCGTTAAACTCCTCAGCTGCGGCTCGGATCGCGACCCACGGTGCACGACTTGCCTCATCGAGATCCAACATCGGATCGCGCATTGCTGCAACCCGCCGCACCGGCCGCTCCATCAGGCTTCCGACAAAGTCCCCGAAAGCGCTGAGATCGGAGTTGCGTGCTCGAACACAATAGTCGGACTGGTAAACCCGTGAGTCTTTGGTACTGCATAGGCGGTAGTCCGCCAGACCCTCCGCATGATCTGTGACCGCGGTAAAGTCTAAGCCTCGTGTTAAGCGGTATTGCCGCCCTCCGGGCAGGGTTATGCTTTCACCAAGCGCGAAGCGATACGCCTCACGCGGATCGCTCAACTGGTTGCCCTCCACGTAGGAATCGAAAGAAAAGCTTGAGTGCACGTGAAGATCTCCGAAATAGGCACGTCGTTCACTCGGCGCAATTCGTCGCGTAGACCCGTCGGAAACAGGGCCAATAGTCTCGGATCGCAAGGCTGCCAACGCGAGCCAGGAATCTTCCGTGCTTCCGTGAGCGACAGCGGCCACCAACATAGTCAGCGTTAAGATCACATGGTGAAACGACTCACTGCAAGTTTGCAGGAGTGATGCCCGTTTCGGCACTGAACTCAAGGTGTAGTCCCTGAATGAACACTGATCCGAGCCACCACCTCTGGGGTGATTGAAACCCCGTACTTAGTCTTCAATTCGTCGATCAGCTCCCGATCTGCCAAGCGCTTCTGCTCGTAACGCCAATCGGCAATAACACGTTCACGGACTTCGGCAAGTGACGGCGTCCGGGCTTCGATCTCAGCGGAGATATAAACAAGCTGCTCGCCGAAAGGCGAAGAGATGGG
>CAZBOQ010000289.1:0-5046 GCA_964493555.1 uncultured Gammaproteobacteria bacterium
TAGATCTGCGTGGTCGATATCGCACTGTGGCCCAGCAACAGTTGCACAACTCGCAGATCAGCTCCGTGATTAAGCAGGTGCGTCGCGAAGGCAAGTCGCAGCGTGTGCGGTGAGAGCGTCGTTCCGATCCCGGCTACTTTCGCGTAGCGTTTAATCGCATACCAAAATGTCTGGCGCGCCATCACTCGTCCGCGTGCGCTAGGAAATAATACGTCGAGGTTTTGCGTGTTCAGCAATTCAGATCGACCGTTACGAACAAAACGAGTGAGCCAGTCAAGCGCCTCCTCCCCGAGCGGAACCAGACGCTCCCTACCGCCCTTACCCAACACCCGTACCACGCCCTGACCCATGTTGACCTGAGTAACCGTGAGACCAACCAACTCCGAAACTCTGAGCCCGGTCGCGTAAAGCAACTCCAGCATAGCTCGGTCACGCAACCCCGTCGCCTTTTCGATGTTAGGCGCAGCAAGTAAGGATTCGACCTGTGATTCACTCAGAGACTTCGGTAGTGAACGGCCGAGCCTCGGAGCCGAAATACGGACGCTGGGATCATCGTCCCTCTGTTGCTCGCGAACCTGATATTGATAAAATCGGCGAATAGTCGATAGGCGCCGTGCGGTGCTCCGTGCAGAGGCGCCAGGAAACCCTCCCAGGAATCCCATCAATTCGGCCGGACCGGCAGCGACCAGCGACTGGCCACTGGTTTTTAAAGAGCGTGCGAGTGCGCCAAGATCGGAACGGTATGCAGCAAGCGTGCTGTCACTCAAGCCACGCTCCATCCACAAAGCATCGAGGAATCTTTCAATGAGTTCCGCGTCCGTAGCGTCGGGCGAGAGATCCTCACCGCCACGAGCATGCTCCACATGATCCGCCCGGGTCTCACGTTGCTTTCGGCGCAGGACTTTGGGCACGTCGTCGCCGGAGTCTTTAAGAACAACCTATCTCTTAATCTTTTCCTTGATACGCGCCGCTTTGCCGCGCCGCTCGCGCATGTAGTAAAGCTTTGCGCGGCGCACATCGCCACGACGCTTAACCTTGATATCCGCGATCAAGGGACTGTAGGTTTGAAATACCCGCTCGACGCCTTCGCCATGCGACATTTTTCGTACTGTGAACGACGAATTCAAACCACGATTGCGTTTACTGATGACAACGCCTTCGAATGCCTGTTGGCGTTCGCGTTCACCTTCTCTCACTTTTACCTGGACGATTATAGTATCGCCCGGTGCGAACTCCGGTATATCGCGGGTCATCTGCTCCGTTTCGAGCTCCTCGATTATATTGCCCATCGCTATTCTCTTTCCTGTGTAATCGTTAGCTGTCGGGGCCTGAGGCCGCAGCATATTCTACTGCAAATTCGTCCAAGAGTGTTCTATCATCGGCTCCAAGCACCGCGCTCACAAGTAGATCCGGGCGTCGCAACCATGTTCGGCCAAGCGCCTGCTTGCGTCGCCACCGTTCAATGGCTTGATGATTGCCGCCGAGCAATGGTTCAGGAACCCGATAACCGTCTATTTCCTCCGGCCTTGTATAGTGCGGATGATCAAGCAAGCGTTTACTGAACGAGTCCTGCGCTGCGGATTCATCGTTACCCAACACACCGGGCAGCAGTCGCACGATTGCGTCTATTAAAACCGCAGCCGCCAGCTCCCCACCGCTCAAAATGTAATCGCCGATAGACACCTCTCGTTGGACCTCCGCCTGTATGAAACGCTCATCGATTCCTTCATAGCGTCCAGCAATCAGGATCAACCGTTGCATGCCGGCCAACTCTGCTACCTGGGACTGGTCGAGACGCTGCCCCTGCGGCGACAAAAGGACCACAGTCGCCGCGGCCGATAGTTTCGAACGGCAGGCTGATAGTGCGCCTTTCAATGGCGCGTACTTCATAACCATGCCGGGGCCGCCACCATAACTGCTGTCATCTACGGTCCGATGCTTATCGTTAGTGAAATCACGTGGATTCCACGTACTGACCGCACACACCTCGTGAGCGATTGCACGCCCAGTAACCCCGATACCTCGCATCGCCTCGAACATCTCCGGGAGCAATGTCACTACGCCTATTTCCACCGCTACGCTTCTTCCTCCCAATCGACTTCAATGATCTGCTCGTCCAAGTCGACTCGCTGGATGTAAACACTCATTACAAACGGGATCAGGTGCTCGCGACGGCCGCGAACAACCAACACGTCATAATCACCCGTTTCGATTAGCCCAGTAACCTCGCCCAGTACCGCGTGGGCGCCGGTTCTCACTGCACAACCGATCAAGTCGCTCCAATAAACCTCGTCTTGCTCTGGGGCGGGTAATTGCGAACGATGGATAAATATCTCCGCGCCAACCAGCGCTTCTGCTCCATGTCGATCCTCACAGCCGGCCAGCAACGCTACTAAACCATTCGATTGTTCGCGGCTCTGCAATACCTCGCATGTCACGAATTGGCCGTCCTTGGATAGTTGCCAGGGAGAATATGTCAGCAGGTTTGCCCGTGGCCGTGTCTCGGAATACAGTCTAATCCAGCCCCGCACACCGTGCGCGCCAGTAACCTTGCCAACAACCAGGCGCTCGCTCGCC
Organism: uncultured Gammaproteobacteria bacterium; assembly: GCA_964493555.1. Lineage (GTDB taxonomy): Bacteria > Pseudomonadota > Gammaproteobacteria > JADZEE01 > JADZEE01 > CAZBOQ01. The sequence goes on from CAZBOQ010000289.1 coordinate 2,578, forward strand.
CCTGTCATTATCAGCAGTGCAAACCCCCAGTACTACGCTGGACTGGGAGGTGTTTGTTGTAGCAAATGCGCAACCCGTTTGGACGCTTGAGCACCACAACCCAACCAATAATCGACGCGCTCACGCTCGATAAGTAAATTGGTTTCGTGCTCCGCTGCCATCGGATTGTAATAGCCAACGCGTGCAATATGGCGACCATCACGTTTGTTGCGACTGTCTGTAACAACGATATGATAGAAGGGACGCTTCTTTGCGCCGCCTCTGCTCAAACGAATTGTGACCATAGCACTAGCCTCTGTGCCCGCTTGGCGAGCGCTGCCGCGAAAGGCGCGTATTGTATAAGTGTTACGACGGGATAATCAATAACTTGGCAACCACAGCAGATCAGCCCAGTAGCACCTATTTTGGGGACAAAAAGGCCCTGCGGCGCTGGTTGCGCGAGACCCGCGGTGGCGCGACGCCGGAACAACGCCGCGAGTGGTCCGCTCGAATCACCGAGCACGTGCTCTCATTGCCAGCAATCACCGACGCGGATACCGTCTTCTGCTATGTCTCCATAGGCGACGAAGTAGATACGCGTGAAATCATAAATCGCCTCGCAGCGTCCAAAAAACATATTTGGCTGCCGCGGATAGCAGCGGGTTACATGCAAGCTATGCCATTTGAAGGCTGGGAAGCATTGACACCAGGACAGTTAGCAATCCCTGAACCTCCTAGTTCGAGCCCGGCAGGCGTTCGTTTTGACGTAACACTCACCCCAGGCCTAGGATTCAGTACCGTCGGCGAACGGATTGGCTACGGCGCAGGACACTACGATCATTGGTTCCGAAGCCACAATGGAGGAGTAAGGGTAGGACTTGCATTTTCGTTACTTATACTGGATACCCTTCCAACAGCAAAAAACGACGTGGGTATGAATGTAGTCATCAGCGAGGAGGAGATAATCGCGATCCGTTAAGGCGCGTCGGCGGTGCCCAGATGGTCACGAGCAAAATAAGCCGCAAACATCGACCCGCTTAAGTTGTGCCATATACTGAAAACGGCACCCGGCAGCGCCGTCGCCGCGGAGAAGTATTTAATAGCGAGGGCAACGCCGAGGCCTGAATTCTGCATGCCCACCTCAATCGCAACGGTACGCGCAATACGACTGTTGTATCCGGTGCCGCGAGCTAACATGTAGCCACAGGCAAGCCCCAGCGCATTGTGCAGTACTACGGCAAGCAACGCGGCAAGCCCCAGCTCACCCAATTGTGATTGATTATGAGCAACAATCGTCGCGATGATGACGACGATCGCTGCTACCGAAAACCCGCGGAACCACAGCCTCACGGCGGCGATGCGCCCACCGAAGTAATGGTTGGCCAAAAGACCCGCCCCCACCGGGACAATAATAATTCTAACCACAGACAAGAACATTTCGACTACCGGTACTGGCACGCGGTGACCAATGTAAAAAAGGGTCAATAGTGGGGTGGCCACCGCTGCCAACAGAGTCGATACCGTTGTCAAAGAGACCGATAGAGCGACGTCACCGCGCGCAAGGTAGCAGACGACATTGGACGCAGTTCCCCCTGGGCAGGCTCCAACAATGATCAGTCCGACCATCAGCGACGTAGGCAACGCGAGCAGCTGACTTAGGCCCCAGGCCAATAGTGGCATTAGCGCGAACTGCAGTCCTGTGCCAAGAGCTACTGCACCCTTGTGCTTTACGACATTTGCGAAGTCATTGAGCGACAAAGTCAACCCCATAGCAAACATCACCAAACCCAGTAGGGGCACGATAATTCCACCGACCGCCTGGTCTATATTTAGGAAAGGGGCTGGGGAAAAGTAAGCTGCGAGCGACAACAGGATGGCCCACAAGGGGAATTGCAACGCCATATCAGTTATTGAGTCGCGTTGAGCTCTTCGAGTCGGATACCGACGATCAGCTCACCGCGCCCCAATTTTTCTTTAACCTGCAACAACCTTAGTTTTGCAAGCGTCAGGATCATGTCGCTAAGTGGCGAGCTCACCGAGCGAGCATGGCCCATACCCCCGACGCAGGCACTCTCCCGTGTCGCCTGCACGCGCATCAGATTCATTTTTCATCTCCAGACGAAGTTGAGGTTTGTGACTGAATAAGCCATTCGCGTTATGGGCTTTTCCCAACGCGGACAGCGGGTGGGGGAACGCCGCAAGTTCTGCGCCGGCAATATTTTGGCGCAGCAAAGCCCGGTATGACGATGCCGCAAAAGTTTAACGCTGAGCGACGGGGCGTCGTTTGTAAAGTTAGAAACTTAGGAAAGGGAAAAAAACTCAACTCCCTATCTCCCCTCTCGAGAACGGAGGAACTCCCGTTCGCACCCGAAACCACGAGCAATCACCTTTCCTCTTGTAAAGAGGATTAGAGGCTACGTAGCAACGCTAAGCAGCCTGAACGGCCTTCATGCTGAGGCGAATACGACCCTGCTTATCAACTTCCAGAAC
>CAZBOQ010000290.1:0-3095 GCA_964493555.1 uncultured Gammaproteobacteria bacterium
ATGAACATAGGGGCCATCAGGATTGTCGCTGTGTCGGTGCAGGTAGTGAGCGAAGACTTCCTTGCCAGTGCCTGATTCTCCGTTGATGAATACCGCAGTTCGGTGGTTAGCAATACGTGTAATCTGCCCTTTCAGTTTCTCGAGGTTAGCGCTGGCGCCGATCGGTTCTTCGATAGAGCGCCCGAGACGGCGCAGTCCGGTGTTTTCACGCAGTAGGTCTGCGGCTTCTAGGCCGCGCTGGATGGTCAGCAGCAGTTTGGCGATTGACAGTGGTTTTTCGATGAAGTCGTAAGCCCCGAGTCGTGTCGCTTCCACTGCTGTTTCCACGGTTCCGTGTCCGGACATCATGATGACTGGGGAATCCAACCCCTCGCCCTCGTTCCACTCTTTCAGCAGGGAAATGCCGTCGATGTCAGGCATCCAGATATCCAAAAGGATCAGGTCGGGCCGTCGAGTGCGTCGCGAAAGACGGGCCTGTTCGCCACCCTCAGCAATCGAGACGTCATAACCTTCATCTTCTAGTATCTCACGAACCAGACTGCGGATATCCGGTTCATCATCTACGACGAGGATATGGCTTCTCATACCGAATCCTTTTCAGGCATCTCGACTAAATTGGATTGCACTGGATCTTGTATTCCTGGGAGTCGAATCATCACGCTCGCTCCGCCTTCACGGTTGTTTTCGATCCAGACCACACCACCATGCTCATCGATGATTTTTTTGACAATTGCGAGCCCCAATCCAGTACCTTTTGATTTATTCGTAACATACGGCTCGAACACCCGATCCATCAAGTCCACGCTGATGCCGCGTCCCCGGTCTGCGATCCTGAGTTCGATAAAACTGGAATTCGATTCCTGAACGCGTCGCGTAGCGACAAGTATATACGCACTCGCCTCTTCATCACTCGCTTCTAGGGCGTTGGTTATCAGGTTATTAAGTACCTGGCGCAGCCGCCCTGGGTCAGCACTTAGGTTAGGCAGAGATTCGTCTAACGTAGTTTTAATGTTAGCCGATGCATTAGCCGTACGGAATAGATCAAGAACTTCGTGGATCAATTCGTTCAGCGAGACCGGTCTATGGTCGATTTTTGGCGGTCGGGCGTAGTCGGAAAAGGTATTGACCATCTCTTTCATGGTTTCTACCTGTTGGATTATGGTATGTGTCAAGCGGTCGAGCGTTTCCGCCTCATCGCTATCCATCCGGTTCAGGTACTTGTGCCGCAGCCGTTCCGCGGAAAGCTGGATCGGTGTCAGGGGATTCTTGATCTCGTGCGCGAGTCGCCGAGCAGCTTCACTCCAAGCCGCATCACGTTGACCTTGGACCAGTGCAGTAACGTCGTCGAAAACGATGACGTTACCGCTTTGGTCCGGACTGGTGCCGGCTAGTGTAGTGCCCCGGCAGAGCAGCACTTGACGGCCGCTCGCGCCGAACAGCACGATTTGTTCCTGCCAGTCGCTGCGACGCTCGCGAAAATGCGGTTCCACCGATTCGTAAAATGGTATCAGATGGCTATTTGCCAAGCACATTTCGTTTAACGAAACGTGACCATAGGGCTCAATATCGACACCTAGGATCTGACTTGCACTGTTGTTCGCGGTATTCAGTTGCACGTCAGCGTCTATGGTCATCACGCCGGAGGACAGGCGTGCGAGCACGACTTCCAAATAAGTTCGTTGTACGTCCATTTCATCGCGACTGCGGCGCACATCGTCGCGTGCTCGCTTGATCTTACGCGTCATTTCATTGAACGAGCTGGCCAGGAAACCGAGGTCGTCGTTACTGGTGACCGGAATCGTCGTTTCGTAATCGCCCTCGGCAACCGCCGTCGTACCGCGTGCGAGGTCACTGATAGGTGCGGACAGGCGCCGCGCCGAGTAAAAGGCGGCCCAAACCGCACAGAAAATGCTGAACAGAAGCACCAAAGTAAGCGTCATTGTGAAACTGATTTTTAGCTGCTCGCGTAAGTAAGCAAGTTCATTGTACTTGGCGTAGGCAATCTGCACATTTTCGGCAAGTTTGTTTATACGCTCGGAAACCGGATACAAGGCCTGCAAAATGCGTGCTTCCCGCGACAATCCAGGTTCCGGCACGTTCACTGCGGCGCGGATATATAGTTCACCACTGCGGACGGTGTCGATGCCGATATAGCTGCGGTCCTGTTGCAATTGTAAAAGAATCGATTCTGATGGGAGATTGGGCACGATATCTGTATTGTTGCTGCTAGATGCCAGCACTCGGCCCTGTTTGTTCAGAAGCAGTAATTCCTCCGCACCCGAGCGTAGTCGCAGTCCTTCGATATCCGGGGCAACCGCAATTTCGAAACTGTTGGCAACCACCGTGCTTCCGGGTGCGCGCAATTGATCAAGATTAAGAGGCGTTATTGACGTTTCGTTTATGGTGAGTTCCTCCGCAAACTGTGAGGTTTGTTTCAGCAGTTCCCGGGTTCGGAGGTCCAAGGCTGCCCGGCTCAAGTCCATTGAGTCCTGAAGTGCCTCTTCGATGGCTACATCAAACCAACTGTCGATGCCGCGGCGAAGGAACTCCAGAGAAAACCCATAGACAACCAGCACCGGCGATACGGCAAGCACCGTAAATAGTGCAACCATCCGCAAAGTGAGGCGCGAACCGGGCTCCTTGGTCCGAAGCTGCCGCACTAGGCGGCGAATATTGAGGGTGATGAGCGCGATAAAGGTCACTAGACCGAGAGAGTTGATGATTAATAACTCCAGATACATATCGCCGAAGCGCGCCGAGTTTTGGGTTGCATCGCTCATCAACATTAGCGACACCAACAGGAACAGACTGAGAATCCCGACACCAGCCAGTACCGTGATGCGGTTGGTCACGGTAGTGTCAGCGCGAACCAAGGACTCGAGAGTCGCCAGTTCCGTGATATGTAAGCTACGAGTCGTAGCGGCGCTGGCAAGGATTCGATATCCAAGCGTGAGCGCAATCGCAGTCCGTGGCTATGCGCCGAATCGAGCGAGCCGATTTGTATCACGGGTATGGGGTCGAGGACGCCCAGTGAGTGGATAGCATCGTCTAACGATCTGAAATTTCGATGTGTGCCGAGAGTGGGGTTAGTGATG
>CAZBOQ010000291.1:0-9468 GCA_964493555.1 uncultured Gammaproteobacteria bacterium
ATCCTTGGTGAACTAGATGCTCCGGATTTTTTTGAAATCGCAGATCGCATGACAGCCGACGCCAGGGCAACCGTGCACCGTATTCCGGGGGTTGGGCATATGAGTAACATGGAGGCGCCGGTGGAATTTAATGACATATTATTAAGCTTTCTCGAAAGTCGCTGAGATTGTTGTTGAGATACGCCTCACTTAATCCAACCTACGGTACTGGATCTATTCTCATAAGACCTTGGAGTGCGCGAAAGAAGCGGCGAAATACCTGTCCGTTCTGCACAGGCAGAAAATTATCTGTTACTAACTCTCTGACCGCAAAAAACCCAGAACGGGCTAGGCAATTCGACGCCCGGCCTGCGCCGCGGTGCTGATGTTTAATTCTATCTAGTTACTGACAGCGTTTAGCAAAACTTGTCAGCACGTCGACGAATTCGGCTGCCTCTTCGATTGGTGGGCAGTGGGCACTTTTTTCGAAAATGTGATGTTCACCCTTCAGTGCGCGGTCGGCGATCCATTCTGCGATATCGCTCGGATAGTAAGGATCCAGTCGGCCATACATGGCCATTACAGGAATAGTGAGTTTTTTGAGATAGTCGCGAAAATCGAGCCGGGTTTGATGATCTACCACGCGCAGCACCACATCCAGTGGTGTCTGCAGTGCAATACGGGTAAACCAATCGACATGTTCCGGGTGCGGCTCGGCTAGGTATTTGGCCACGAACTCACGTTCGGCCTCCGGCCAGTGGTCGAGGATGTCCTGGTAGATCGCCGCATAGACCTCCGCATCCACCCCATAGGGAAAATCCTCGGTGGCGATCAGCTTAATCGGACCGTTCAGCAACACCAGACCGGCCGCGCGCCCGCCGTAGGCTTGCAAGTAACTCAGGGTAACTGAACAGCCCATCGACCAACCAACCAGTACGGCATCGCGAATATGGAGCTCGGACAAAACGTCGTTCAAGTCCGAGGCATGTTCGTCGAAATTGTAATCCGAACGAGGTTTGTCGGATTCACCCATGCCGCGAAGATCGTAGGCAATCACCCGATGTGTTTTGCTTAAGCGCGCAATTGCCCGATCCCAACAGCGGTGGGACATTTTCCAGCCATGCACAAGTACAATCGCTGGGCCGCTGCCCTGATCGGAACAGCGCAATCTTGTACTGTCGGTTGTCATTAAGTAGCTCAACGTTTACCCCCTAAGCTCCACTTCGATCGTTTGTCTATGTGCCATATTTTCCGTACGCTTTTGCGCGAGAAACGGCTCCAGTAACTGCTACAACATCCTGAATCTTTGGAATACTCCCTGCATAGGCTTTGTATTTTCCGACTAGGGTATCGCGCATCCAATCAAATCATTAAAAGTAGTTGTCAACACTATGGTGGCGTCCTTATGGTCCACGCAGCAATTGGAACCGTCAGGTGACGCGCTCGAATTCACGTACACTATCGCGATACTACACCCGCATTGTTCTAAAAGGAGCGCTAGAATGCGAACTATCTGTGTTACTCATCTCTTGTGCTGTGCCGCATTTGCGACTTCGCTCGACGCCCTAGCGGCTCAGGCCGCGCCGGCCGACAGTGTTTATCTAAACGGGCGCATTTACACCGTCGACGATCAGCGCTCCTGGATCGAAGCAGCCGCGATAAAAGATGGACGTTTCACAACCCTCGGGGTAAACGCTGATATCGCACCTTTGATCGGCCCGGAAACGAAAGTGGTCGATCTCGAAGGCAATATGGCGATGCCAAGTCTTTATGATTTGCATATCCATCCGTTGGAGGCAGGAACCAAAGCACTATTCGAATGTGGCTTCTCCGCGACGCTTACTATCGATGCAATTCTTGATCGGGTAAAGAGCTGTGCCGAAGCCAAGACCGACAACGGCTGGATCCGCGGCGGCTCATGGGGCACCGAACTTCTTGAGGCAACGCACGCACCTGATAAGACTATGCTCGACGCCGTCGCACCGGACAACCCCGTTTTTCTGATCGATTCTGCCCACCATAACGCCTGGGTGAATTCCAAGGCACTGGAAGTCTTGCAAATCAACGACAAGACAACCGATCCAGAAGGCGGAATAATTGTTCGCGATGCCGCCAGCGGAGAACCAACTGGGTTATTGATGGAGAACGCTGCTTATCAGGTCATGAACGGCCTACCGCCCCTGACACCTGCGCAGTACGAGGAGGCAATGGCGTTCATATTTGCGGATTTAAATAGGTTCGGTATTACCGGGATCAAAGACGCTCTTGCCTCTGACCATGCCATGCAAGCGTACCGAGCGCTCGCGGCACGTAATGAGCTCAATGCTAACGTTGCAACCAGCCTGCCATGGCGATTCGCATGGCTACCGGCCGAGCAGATGACCGCCGGCATCACCGGACGCGGACAGTACAAGAGTAACCGTGTGCATGTCGATTTCATCAAGATCATGCTGGACGGTATACCACCGTCGCGTACCGCCGTCTTCGTCGAGCCATACACGCCTGACGAAACGCACGGCGATGATTTCCATGGAGAGCTACACGTGCCCGCCGACGAATTAGCGCAAGACCTCATCGCTTTCGATCGTGAAGGTCTCACCGTCAAAATCCACGCCACTGGTGACGGATCTGTACGCGTGGCATTAGACGCTATCGCGGCTGCTCGCAAGGCGAACGGTAACTCCGGATTACGTCACGAGATATCGCACGCTGGTTACATCCAGGTGGATGATTATCCCCGCTTCAAGCACCTTAACGCAGTCGCGGAGCTTTCTCCTGCCTTCTGGTATCCACACCCGATGGTCATCGCCATGGGCGAAGTACTGGGCAATGCCCGTGCCCGACGTATGTTCCCGATCCGATCTCTCAAAGAAGCTGAGGCAACATTGATTTACGGCTCCGACTACCCAGTGGTCTACAGTGCCAATCCGTGGCTAGGAATCGAGGCCATGGTGACGCGGCGCGCTCCCGGCGGCGGATCAGATGACGCCTTATGGCCTGAGGAGGCAATCGATGTAAAAACCGCGGTGGATATCCTCACCCGCAATGGCGCACAAGGCTTGCGTCTCGCTAAAGACACCGGCTCAATCGAAGTTGGGAAATCCGCCGATCTCATCGTGTTGGACCGTAATATATTCACTGTGCCCTCCGAACAGATCGGTGAGACAAAAGTACTAATGACTATTCTCGCGGGAGAACTAATCTACCAGCAATGATATCAAGATCAGCACAATGTCCGTTGCTTCAGTGTGCTTGCTACTTTTCCTACAATGCAACGCAGTACCTTAGGTCGAGCACATATTAAAGCGCGCTTGACATCGGGCGCGCACGGCCTATTTCAGGCTCCTTACGGATCTCAACACAGAGAAAACGTCATCTAATAGCTTCGGCAGCTGGAACATTTCTGTCGAATGGCCGGGATTCTGACATGCTTAACCAACCTGAGTAATAGTGTACCTATTAACGTTTCGCCGAAAACATGAATACAAATCATTGCTACCGATTCGCTAAGTGTTCAACGGAATTCATGACTGATGCATCACAGGAACGGGAACCACTCTGAGCCTAATCGACTTCAGCTCATGGATGCAGCACCAGGACCTACTCACCAGTAATTTCGTAGCTGCCTTCGATACGGTCACAGCCGACGAAAAACTCCGGTACGTCTTCAGCGAAGAGATCCGAACTCACAATGCGCGCCTTACCTTTTATCCCGACGAATTTTCCTGTTCCGGCCCATAATGCGACTTTGTTTTCAAGATCATTGCCGCTAACCCGATCGTTCACTCGCCGGATAGTCAGAAAGAATTCATCGCCGTCATCATCGGAGAACTTACAACTGTCACTTACCGAAAATACGCCTTCGATAAGCGAACCATTACCTACGCAGCGTGCCCAACTGCGCCGAAACAGACCATGCTCAAGGTTACTGGTCGCGATCGCCATCAGCCGCCCCCAGGAAAATGCGATGTGCTTGTCGTCGAGTCGGACCGTCTCAGTCTCGGCTGAAAAACAGAAATCGAAACTCAGCGGTTTGCGCGCCTCAGCGCGCAATGTGGCAGCAAACACAAGAATCAACGAAAGAACAAAGACCCTAGCGGCCATAGCTATTTCCCCCTATTTCCTTCCGTGCGACGATACCGTATGTCACGCTGGGTTGAAATCCAGATTAAATCCATACGCTCAGAGGAGAAACCATCATGCCGATAGCCGAAGTCATAATTCCCGAAGGATTTCAAGCAACCTACGATCGCTGGCAATATGCGGCGGCGACGCGTGCCGGTGATTTCCTATTCATCTCCGGCGTGATCGGCGTTGGAGAAGATGGTAATTGTCCGGCTGATCCTACCGAACAATTTACCTGCGTCTTCGAAGACATACAGAAGACGTTGGCCACCGCAGGGGGATCGTTAAGCGACATAGTCGAGATCACTTCCTACCATATCGATTGGCTAGGAACTCGTGATGCTTTCTTCGCGGTAAAAGAAAAATACTTAACAGGTCCCTTTCCGGCATGGACCGCGATCGGAATTGCCCAGCTTGGATTGCCAGGCGCCCTGGTCGAGATGAAGGCAACTGTGTATTTACGCTGAACCTTGATTAAATTACGTAATCGGGCTCAACGAAACCGCCCACAACCGGATGTCCCTGTGAACGCCAGCGCAGCATACCGCCGGTAAGATGGGCAACATCGCTCACGCCAGCACGTTGCAAAATAATAGTCGCTTGCGCCGAACGCGCGCCAGAGCGACAAACGGTGACGATGGGAATACCTGTTTCGGGCTCAAAAGCCTGGTCATTCAGTTCGCCGAGCGGGATGAATTTCGCGCCGCGAATATGACCCAACGGTCCGTCAAATTCATCCACCTCACGTACATCCATGATCTGGACTTCACCCAAGTGATCTACTAGCCAATCCGGACCAATTTGCCAGATGCCGCCGAAAGTATAGGTCAGGGGCGCCCAGTCGGGATCGGCTTCAGGGACAACATCGTTGTCCGGACGACCACATCGGAGATTCGCAGGCACCGCGATATCTATTTTTTTAGGGTGAGGGAGGCCCAAATTCTCCATATATAAGATGAAATCATCTTCACTGTTGTCACCGCCGAAGCGTGGATTAAAGCGTTTCTCTTCCTCAACGGTCGTGACCATAAGCCCCCGGTAATCATGGCCTGGGTAAAGCTTCGTATGCTCGGGTAGTGAGAGGATTTGCATCTGTATGGAACGATACATCGTACGTGCATCACCTTGTTGGAAGTCGGTCCGGCCACACCCACGGATCAATAATGTGTCACCCGTAAACGCCGTGCTTTCGTCATCGAGAACATAAACCATGCAACCAGACGTATGACCCGGGGTCGACCGTGCAACCAAATAGCGAACACCAAACGAAATACGGTCGCGATGCTTGAGGTAGACGTCAGCTCCTTCGATACCCGCGTCAGCTGACACACATATTTCACAACCCGTATGCTGTTTGAGTAGCCAAGCCCCAGTGACATGATCGGCATGGCAATGTGTGTCGATGGTCCGAACGAGCCGCAACCCCAATTCCTCCAATAGGGCGCGATCGCGGCGCGACTCCTCGAAAACCGAATCGATGATGATCGCCTCCCGCGACCTCTCATCACCGAGCAGGTACGTGTACGTCGATGATTCTTGATCAAATAGTTGTCTGAAAATCATCCTATTCAATATTACTGAGCTGGGCGATGAGCATTCGTGTGAGACCGCAGAAGGTCGAGCGCATCCCTCAATCGATGATGTGATGCACGGGGGCCTTCTCCATTTCCCACTCCCCTGATTCCCGGTCGTAGCGAGACAAAGTGAAGCAATGCCAATCAGTATCATCCAGCTTCGGATGATCCCCGCGATAGTAATACCCCGGCCACCGAGTTTCCGTCCGGAACATCGTATGATGCGTCACGGATTCCGAAGCCACGACCCGGTGGTGCAGCTCCCATGCCCGCTGAAGCTGATGGAGGTCTTCAGCGCCAAGATGGTCTAGGTCTTCCTTGAGCATCTCCAGCAACTCCAGACCTCGGGTAAGTAACGGTTCGTTGGTGATGTAGTTCGCGCAGATGCCACCGACGTATTCGTCCATGATCTTCTAGAGGCGTTGTAGACCGTGAATCGGCAAGAGATAGCTCGGGGAAACGGTGCCTGCCACGATCTCGTTGCGGCCAACTTCGTAGTTCTCCATGGGTTTGTAGACTAGCCTCTTTAAATTTTGGTACTCCATTTCACTCACCTCAGGCCGTTCCTTACCCAAGTCATTTACGTAGTTGACTGCCGCCTTCGCCGCGATCCGGCCTTCCGCGAAGGATCCCGAAGAAAACTTGTGGGCTGCGCCGCCGATGGTATCGCCGGCGCCAAACAGCCCATCGACCGTCATCATGCGGTTGTATCCCCACTGGTAGTCTGCGGGTGCGCAGTCCTCGGGCCCGCTCGCCCACGCACCAGAGCACGTGGCGTGGGAACCCATGACGTATGGTTCAGAAGTGGTCAGCTCGGGATTAGTGTGCTTGGGATCGATGTTTTGGGACGCCCAGACAACCGCTTGCCCGATGGTCATACCGAGAAAGTTCTCCCAGCCGACGGTCTCCTTATGAGGATCCTGGAACGCCTCCTTTGTCACCATGCGGATCGGGCCTCTGCCGGCCTTGAGTTCCTCTAGAAGGGCATGGTTACGCAAACAGGTCGGCATCGGCTGTCGATCAACATAGTCGCCGACTAGTTCCCTGGCATGGTCGGTCCATTTGGACTCGTATTCTTCCCCATAGGCGTTCTCAGTGTATGTCTTCAGATGCAGGAAATAGGCACCAACTGGACCATAGCCGTCCTTGAATCGGGTGAGAACGATGCGATTCTCCATCTGTGTCATCTTGGCACCTACGAGGATCGGTAGCGCATAGGCAGAAGCACTGCTCCATGGCGCATACCACGTCCGACCCATACCCTCACCAACCGCCCGTGGCTTGTAGATGTGTGATGCTCCACCCGCGCAAACGATGACGGCGGAAGCGCGAAAGACATAGAAATCTCCACTACGGACGTTAAAACCGACCGCCCCAGCGACCCGGTTAGGTTTGGTCTTATCCATCAGCAAATGGGTCACCATTATCCGGTTATAGACCTTGGTGGCGGCCTTCACGGCGGCCTCGGCGACAATCGGCTTATAACTTTCGCCGTGAATCATGATCTGCCATTTACCTTCTCGCTGATAACGCCCGGTTTCCGAGTCTCTCATCATCGGCAGGCCCCACTCCTCGAACTTATGCACGCCCGAATCGACGTGCCGAGCGATGTCGTAACCCAGGTCCTCGCGCACCAAGCCCATGAGATCATTGCGAGCGTAACGAACATGGTCCTCGGGCTGATTCTCGTCCCACTGCATACCCATGTAGGTGTTAATCGCGTACAAACCCTGGGCGACGGCGCCACTGCGTTCGATATTCGCCTTCTCGACGCAAACGATATTTAGATCGCGCCCCCAATACCTGGATTCATAGGTGGCGCCACAGCCAGCCATGCCGCCACCAATGACCAGGACATCGGAATCAACAAAAATTGTTTTTCTGCGCCCGAACAAGCCCATCAAATCGTTCCCTGCGTAGACTTACCAGGAACCAACGTAGGCAACTTTTCAATGTTGAGCGCTTCCGGTTCGTGCGCCAACTCTTGGGCGTTAAAGGCACCCAGGCTCGGTGCATCGTAGTTAGCCGGTGATTTGATCGAACCCCATGGCGTAGTCCGGATGGGGGAAACGAAACTTTTTTCACGGCCATCGCGGAACTTGATCTTCCAGGAGATGGTTCCTTTACCCTCCTCCCTCAACACCCGAACACTGTGGCCCAAAGGAGCAAAGTCGGCATAACCGCGCACATCGATGGCGTTCTGCGGACATGCTTTCACACAGGAGTAGCACTCCCAGCACATTTCGGGCTCGACGTTATAGGCACGGCGATAGGTGGTATCGATGTGCATAATGTCGGACGGACAAATGTCGACGCAGTGGCCGCAGCCATCGCAAGAGGTCATGTAAACAAACGTCGGCATGATATTACGTTCTCCTCGTATCAGGGACCAGTGACCGGCTAATGTCCGGTCTCGTAAATAACGCATATGACTCGCCGAGCTCGGTCCATCTAGCGACGTTGCACCTCCGGGGAATACTCTCGCGATCACTGGTTGGCGCGCCTTGCCATACAAACACTGTCGCCGCCCAATGATCTCCCTTATTTACGAGGCTGGGCACACTAATAATTCCGAGCCTCGGTGCGAGCGCGGCCAAAAACTTCAGGCCTATCGGCCGGAGAGGGCAGGTTATTCCTCGAACCATTCGCGTCCTCCACACGTTTCTGGAAAGCCGCTGCAGGCTTGAAGAACATATGTGCAAATTTAGACCAGGGCACGGTTCCGAAGAGCACCGTCGTAGCGATGATGTGTAAACCAAAGATCAGGTTCGCCCACGAGTTGGCTGTCGCTTGGAGATACCCCCAAAGAAGACCCAATGTCGCACTCGCGAGTAGCGAGAGGATAAACAGATCTGCACGCACAATACGAAACGGTGAATTGCCTTCGGCGGCAACGTCAACTCGAATAAAAAACCAAAACCAGTAACCACCGAGACACACCATCAGAGCGCCTATGTACCACAGCTGTGGAAGTACGGCGGGCGTAGGTGTGGCTGGCGTCGGGTACCAAAACACCATGATAGCAGTTGTGATCACGTATGCGAGGAAACCGTACATCGTCAGGAGGTGAGCGATTCTGCGCCGTATACTGCAGAATTCACCCGAAATCAGGCCTTCTACAACCGCGGTTTGAATTGCCAAGGACGCCATTTCCCCGGCGCTGACCTGCTGAGATGCTTTACTTCTTGCAATACGCCAATTACTGAAAAAGTACTGGGCACTCTTTTTATGGAGGACGTCGTACAGCGTGCCTGCCACGACCAGGATTATCATAACAACGATATACGCCTGCATAACTAAGGGCGGTATGGACGCCGAAAGTTCGGCGAACGGATTGTTACTGAACATTAGATTTCCCCGGTGTCAGCTAATTGTTACAAGTGCAGATATTCACAGTGCGTGCTGCTGTTATCGAGTTCGGTTATCACGGCACACAGTATATATGTTTTTTTGGAATAACCTTATTCTAATTCACTCTCGCGATGGTGATCTAGTAGACCTCCCGCGAATTTGTGCGCGGAAGATTGATCACATAGGGTGGGTTACTGATCCGTTTTCTTCCTCGACGAAGCAATCTTTCGCCCACATCCGACCTCCTTGACGAGGATGTTTGCGCGTCGACATACAGAGGACAAGACGAAAAACTCCGCTTGGCTTTGTAAATTGGCTCTGCAATATTCGTTTCTACATATCCCAACCACCTTTCAAGCCGTTTCAAACAACGCGGCTGCACCCATACCCCCGCCGATGCTCATGCTGACGATGCCGAGTTTCTTATTACGGCGCTTGA
>CAZBOQ010000292.1:0-6174 GCA_964493555.1 uncultured Gammaproteobacteria bacterium
AGTCAGCTCGGCGGGCGCCTTTGTATAGCCCAGCCGCGGTAACAGACTAACGGCACCGCCGGCTCCCAGCAGTTGGCGTAGGAATTGGCGGCGTGAAATGAGGGTCTTTACAGATTTCGTTAGTTTTCTGATGCGATGGCGGATTGCGGTGTTGGCCATAGTTAGTCCTCCAAGCTAGCAGTGTAGAACTTAGAAACGACATTCGGCAACTGCGCTGGGTTGGCTCTACCCAGGAATAACGGACCTGCGGCTAGCGAATTGAATCGGGGGGGATATCATGTCCCAGCAGTACCTTACCGTAATTCTCGGTGCTGCGGTCGAGATTGGTGATCCCGTGGGTAGCGAGTACATTCATGTCTCGGCGTATCCGTTGCAGAGGATTGGAAAGAAAGTTGAACGATGAGCCTGCACCTTCGCAGATCTCATCGATTAGACGTCGCGCTGTATGGACGATGTGGGACGATTCAGCCATTATCTCCAATCTTTCAAACTCGCTGAGAAAGTTTCCGGATCGCGTGCGCTCTTCGATCTTTTCGATGTTCGCTTCGAAGAGATTGCTTATCGCGGTAAGATCCATCCTAGTCTTGCCAGCGCGCATGTGAACGGCGCTGTTTTCCCTCGCCTTGCCACCGCCGTATTTGATGAGCTTCCCTTGCATTAGATTGACAAAGATTTGATAGGCAGTTTCAACCGCACCGACTGCCATGGCTCCCAGTGAGTTGTACATTAGCAGCGGGACCATTGGTATCTGCCAGAGGTACGGTTCCTGCGTTGCGACACCCGGTGCGGAACCGTCCAACATTTGCGCGAACTGAGCCCCATGCATTTCCTCAGCAACGAAGACATCATCGACCACGATTGTATTGCTGCCGGTCCCCGCCAACCCTGATACATCCCAGCTCCCCTCTATTGTGGTTTGGTCGGCTGGAATGACGAAATAACGTGTATCCGGTACCGGACTATCGCCCGGCACAACCGCAGCGGCGAAAAACCACTCGGCATGCTGAATGCCACTACCCCATGGCCATTTGCCATTTACCCGATAGCCGCCTTTCACCGGCGTTGCGGAACCGCTCGGGATAATATGCGCCGGTGCGAGAACATAGGGACGATCTTTCCAAAGTAGACTTTGCAGATCTTCGGGGAACAATCCCGCCTGCCAATTGTGCTGTATGTAAAACGCAATAATCCATGCCGATGATAAGCACCCGTGTGCAAGTTCGCGGGTTATTAAAGGACCGTAGCGAAAATCAACTTGAAGGCCCCCGTGGCGCTTCGGGACAAAGGCGCGAAACAGTCCGGCATCGGCGGCGTCTTTGATCGTGGCATCCGGGAGTCGCTGTAATTGTTCGGCCTCGCGGGCACGTTCGCGTAGAGCAGGGACCATTGCTCGTGCTCGCTCCAATAATACGTCCCCGTGTACTTGTTCTGATTCTGGCATTTATTTCATGATTCCCTAGACGCTGTTTAGAGTTAGGGCGCAATATAAACCAGCGTTGATGGAAATTGCACTAAACCTTTTTTCTTTGGAGGGCTAGGGTGAGGGTTTCAAAGTGCTTGCCGACTTAAACAAACGAAACACCGTCAACAACCCACCTTTATTCATGTTCATAAACTCTTTCTGCGGAACAAACCGCGGACCGATGCCTCCACTGCCGCTTAACACTGTTACGTATTGCACGTCGTCCAGAGTGTAGGTGACCGGCGGGGCTATGATCCCAGTACCGGTTTGATAGTGCCATAGTTGTTTGCCGGTACGGGCGTGGTAGGCGGCGAGTTCGCCGGTTTGCAGGCCGGTAAAGACTAGATCGCCGGCAGTCACCAAGGTGCCGCCGTTGGCAAAGGGATCCACAGGGGTTTCCCAGACCCGTCGGCCGGTGACAGGATCAACCGCGCGCAAGCGACCCACGGTAGTGCCGTCGGTCGGGATAACAAACGAGTACTCGGCGCCGAAATAAAATCCACCCTTGACGTACTCGGCGTGCACTGGTTTGAAGCGCATTGCCAATTCAATGCCGTTCAGATAAACCAGACCGGTATCACTGCTATAGGCTGCTGGTGCCCAGTTCTTGCCGCCGATGTTGGAAGGCCATACAACGATTTCCTGATGCTCTTGGAGCATGCGTTTGGTGAGGTCTGAGAGTATTGGCCGACCAGTTTTCAGATCTACACCTTGTGCCCAATTCAGTTTATCGACGTACTGACTAGCGCGTAGCAGTTCACCTGTTTCACGCCCTAGTAGATAAAAGTAGCCGTTCCGGTTCGCTTGCATTAGGACTTTACGTTTTTGACCATCGATCCGCAGGGTTGCGTGCATAAGTTCGTTGACGCCGTCGTAGTCGAACGTGTCGTTTGGCGTCGATTGAAAATACCAGATCCGTTTGCCAGTCTCAGGTCGTAGGGCAATCACTGAATTGGTGTAAAGATTGTCGCCGGGGCGCTGGGCGGCACTCCATGGAGCTGGATTACCAATGCCCCAATAAACTAGATTCAGTCCGGGATCGTAGGATCCGGTTAGCCAGGTCGGCCCACCACCGGTTTTGTACGCATCACCTTCCCAAGTATCGCCGCCCGGCTCATCCGGTGCGGGCGTGGAGTACAAGCGCCATTTGTGCTCACCATTCAGCGCATCCCATCCGTCTAGAAATCCACGTGCGCCGAAGTCGCCGCCAGCTACACCGGTAATTACGACGCCGTTTGCCACAAGCGGTGCGCCAGTCATGGAGTATGCGTCCTCGAATTTCGCAGCTTGTGACCGCCACAATTCCTTGCCCGACTTTGCATCCAGCGCGATTACGAAGTTATCAAGCGTTTGTCGGTAAAGTCGTCCGTCGTACAATGCCGCGCCGCGATTTACAATGCCGCAACACGCCAAGGGTAGGCTAGCTATGGGAATGTCGAGTTCGTGCTTCCACACACGACGGCCGTTGCGTGCATCAATCGCAAATGTAGCGCGATATGTGGTTACATAGAGCAGACCTTCGTAGAACAGCGGTTGTGCCTCTTGTCCGTGTTGATCGGCAAGGCTGAATGTCCAGGCCGGAACTAGGTCGGTGACGGTCTCGGTGTTAATCTCCGTTAGCGGGCTGTAACGTTGCAAGCCGTACCCCATCCCGTAGGTGACGCTGTCCTGCGGCGTTTGTGCGTCCCGCTCCAAGACCTCGGCCGACTGTGCGATCAGTTTTGGGGCAGCAAGCAACAGCACCAACAAACTCAGGCAAGATCGAATTGGCATCTTTTATCCTTTTATTTTTCTGGAAACACTGGCGCCGGTAGATCATAAAACCGAATACTCACACTTTCTTGGCCGGCGCGGTTGGGGTCTGACATGCTAAAATCGCCGTCATTCTCTTCCTCTACCAGCTCACCCAGTTGCGGCAGGTGGCGGTGTAATTTTGTCTGGGCTTCGTCGACTTTGCTGTGCAATTCCAGGCTGTAAGCAAGACGGTAGGCACGGGGATCAGCTTGCGTGCTGTCATCGTTGATCGCCGAAGCCCAAATATAAATCTCGCCGTCCGCACCGCTCGTTTTATCCGGTTCGCGGATTTCCCCTGCATGTAAAATAAATCGTTGTGGTAAAACCGCCGATGTTGGCCACCCGAGCAGAGTCACGATCGAATAATAGCTTGCGAAATAGAAACCGGTAACCGCGACGATGGCGCCCACTTTTACCGGCCATGACCATTTCGAAAAGAGATTAAGATTGACCAGCAGCGCGGCTAGAGCAACATATGCGCTTGTCAGTCCGAACTGCCCCAAAATGACCATATCGCGGATTCCTAGCTGACGATGACGAGTTTCTTACCTAGTTGATTGATCTTGGTGACCGAGCCATCCTTCTCTACATTGAAACGCACGGCGGTGCGTTCCTCGCCTCTTCTTTGTAAGGTGACGGTTCCGTAGTACAGCAGTTCCAATGCCGGATTGAGCTTGTCGACACGGACGGATACTGAAACAGGTTGGCCGGTTTCGGATGCATAGTAGTGTAGGTTGACGACGTATTCGCCCGGGACAATGCCGCGAATAGTGACAACCTCCTGGTTGAGTACGCTGGCGATCTCTTGTCCGTTCAGCATTATTGTGTCGTTCAACTGCCCGCGGTCATCGCGGGCGAGATGGATGAGCCCAGCCTCGGGTGCGCGAAACCACACGAGATTGCCGTGCGGATCCTCCACCCATGTGTCGACATCATCCGGATTGTTATCTTCCCAAGTCACAGTGATGATGTACTCGGCGTTAGGCTCGATCAGATCGGTTTTCGCGATGGGGTTCATAAACAGGATTGTGATCAGGAACAGAAAAGTAAAACCTAGCAGCGCATTGAAGAGTAGATCGGTAAAAGGATCGGAGGCTCCGCGGACTCGTTTCGAATGGGAACCGAAATATTTCATTGATCAATGTTCGGGGAAGGCAGTGCCTTGCCTAGTAATTCCGCACAATGAACTATCTGATCGAGTAATTGTTGTGAGGCGCGGTCCAGCAATAGAAATTGCGCTGACAAGAGCATGCTGCCAAGGAGCCCCGTCAATGTCGTGTATAACGCTGTGCCCATGCCAACACTCATCTGGCGCAGCACATTCTGCATCGCGTCGGGATCCAGATTGCTGGTGCCGGCGATCGATGCCAACATTAAAATAAAACCGATAATGGTACCCAGCAGTCCAAGCTTCAGCGTGATCTCAGCGAGGAACCAGCCGAAGTCGCTTGGCCCCTTCACGCGACTTGCGTAGACCTCAAGAAGGTTGCTGTTGTTGCTGGGGACGCTATCGCCCCGCGCCGAGATAACGTCCAGTAGATACTCACTCAGCAGGCCTTGGGGTAGAAACTGCTCGTTATTGACTTTGATGCCATCGGCCGTGACAGCTAGCACATGGTACTCGGCGAGCAAATCCAGACCTGTACTGGTGTGTAGTAGCTCATTGGAGATGTAGTAGATGCGTCGGGCGCAGTGAATGGTGCCGACGATATAAAGCACGCCGATAATCAGGCAGATGCGGCTTCGATCCGAACTTATCAGCAACCACAGCAGCCCTTGGTCGAAAGCGACTGTCAAGCCAAACAGCACTAGGCCGCTGAAAATCAGCCAGTTGAGTAGAAGATGTTGTTGTTTGGGCATCCGTGTCGGTAGCGTCGATAAGGGCTATCAGTGTCAATCATACGATAGCATTTTGGCCATCAATTTTGCGCCTTTTCCCATGTAATGCGTCCTTGGGAATCACTGTTCGGTTGGTAACGTTTATAGGGCAAAGGTTGCGAGGTTAGGTGAGTAACGACATCTCCGACGTTTCGGAATCATCGACATTTGGTCGCTTCCAGTTACGCATCAGCGGCGTTTCCTTACTGCGCTGTTGCTGATCGATCTAAGAGGATCTGTCCTGACGCAAGCGTTGGCAGCTTGCGCGAAGCAGCGGAATGTCGCAGTTGAATGGTACCTCCCCAGCACTGGTCAGTAGTGCCATTCCGGGTGTTTCCGGCAGTGACCATTGCTCAACGGAAAGCGGTAGCAGTTGCGCAGGTAAGGGCAGTGTGATCGCGCTCGCTTTTGGCAGCGCGCTTACGGCGTCCGTGGGTAGAACGAGTCCCTTTGCGCTAGTTAGCTCGGGGAACAGCATTACCGGAAGCGCCTGATAGAAGCGAATGACTTTGATAATCGGTGCGAGTACCGAAGACCACTTGGTTGTAGGAAGATGGTCCTCAAGGATGAAGATTACGTCGATTCCAGCTTCGCCAAGAGCGCGGCATAGCGCGAGCTGTAACCGCACGCAGCGTTCTAAGAGATCTGCCGAATATTCTTGCCCAGCCAGTCGCACGGCTAGTGTGTGAGGTCCGGTTAGCAGCCCAGACAGCAATACATCATCGTTCGCGCGGGTTTTCAATCGTCGGCATACTTCCAGTGCACACACGACGCGTGGATGGTCGAGGACAGCATCCTCCGGAGATTCAGTGACGCCGATCGGATTGGCGGGTTGCGTCGCGATACGTGGTGGATAGGTGCTCCAATCAAGCGTCGCTCCGAGGGATTCCGCGTCGGCACCGCTACTTGAAAAACAGGTGATCCCGTCTAGCGCTAACGTTTGCTGTAGTGCATTGAGTCCTTTTGCGAGCTTAGTGGGATCGCTTAAGAAGCGTTCCGCTGGTAGGCCTTCGATCTGTGAAGCAACCGCACATGCTATT
>CAZBOQ010000293.1:0-2952 GCA_964493555.1 uncultured Gammaproteobacteria bacterium
AAGACCTTCTCACCATGTAATTCCGGTACTCCTTGAACTTCAACTTTGCCCGGCGGCGCACTCATAGACGGGCCTCGCGCGGTACGTGCCAGTCCAGAGACGCGCTGGATAGCATCACGATAAACCGTATAAGCCTGTTGCAACGGGATCTCAAAGTAGTTACGCGCCCCGGTATCCCGTTCAATGAACATGTAATAAGGATAAATACCCATGCGCACTTCGTTCCGCCATAATCGCGCCCACACCTCCGCATCATCATTAATGTGTGCAAGGATCGGGGCTTGGGCACGCAACACCGCACCGGTAGCCCGTACCCGCTGCACTGCTTCACTTACGATCGCGGGTTCTAGTTCATGCCAATGATTGATGTGCGCCATGATGGCAACGTGTTTACCCGAGCGAACCAGTCGCTCCAGTAGTCGCAACAAATCATCTGCATCGTCATCCGTGACGAAGCGCTGCGGCCAATAGGTCAGGGCTTTAGTACCGATCCGTAGCGTCTCAACGTGCTCGAATTGCGGGGCCAAGAATGGTTCCAGATAATTTTCAAGGTGACGGGTTTTCATCACCATGGGGTCACCGCCGGTGACCAGCAGATCCGTGACTTCGGGATGGACCATTAGGTAGCGGTGTAGATCGTCCGCCTCGGAAGCCGAAAACTTGAGGGCTTTATCACCGACGAATTGGGCCCAACGAAAACAAAACGTGCAATAACTATGACAGGTTTGGCCATGACTGGGAAAAAACAATACGGTCTCTCGATACTTATGTTGCATGCCGTCCAAGGCGCGGCCTTCGAGTGTGGGAACATTCAACGTTTTTTGCCCTGCTGGATGAGGATTGAGGCCACGCCTAAGTTCCATGGCGAGCGCTTTGATTTGCGGTGTCTCCGCACCTGACTTAATGGCCTCAGCCATGCATTCAAAAACCTCAGTCTCCAACATTCCCCGTTGCGGAAAAGTCAGCTGAAATATCGGATCGTCCGGCACACTGTCCCAATCTATGAGGTTTTCAATGACGTACCGGTTGACACGAAACGGCAGCACGTTGGCGACCACTTTCATCTCAAAGCGCTGCAGCTCATTCAACTGCTGTAATGCAGGAATGCGCCCGATATCACGCTCCGTGTATACGGTAAAACGCTCACCTGCATGAGCAGGTGGACCTTGCTCCATCAAACGTAGCTGTCGAAATCCTGACATGTTTTTCCTCTGCTTTGCCTGAGGGCGACCGCCGAAACTCATTAAGCGACATTGCCGTCGACGGCTCGCCACCGGCCAACAGGAGTGGTCGTCTCTGCCTTGGTTGCGCACGTTTCCAGATCTGCACCCGAGCCGATCTGAAAGAGGTCTGACAGCGAACTGGATCTACCAGCCTATCCTGTACTGCCTGATGCCGCTAGGACAAGGCCCATCCGGCTGGCCAAACTGCGTCGGGCCCCTGGAATCTAGAGTCATACCCTAACAAAAAACTGCGCGATATCGAAACTAAACGATGTTAGTTGCACAAATCGACATCAAATATTTAACATTAATATTTGATTATTCGATATTTTTTTGAGTATTTTCTCTGACCCTCACAATATCACAAAAAGACTCTCTGCAATGTGGCTTTTCCGCTCGCGAAATGCCCTTTGCTCGCCTGTCAGTTCTTACTTATTCTGTCCAGTACATCAGGGTGTTATAGCCTTCCCGAGCCTCCGGTGTCGGTAACAAACCGTCAGAACCGCTCCACCAGAATTATAACTTACTGATATAAATAGATTTTAACGTGGATTCATCGCCTATTGCACCGGCAATACGAATTGTGATTTCTTTCGACTACTCGAGAGATCACCTTTGGAGCACTATTTGGGCACTGTTGGTAGCCCAGTGAAGGTGCCAGCAGTTCACCACAGACCCGTCGCCAACCCTAGTAGCACGTATGACCTAGTTAGATTTTCGGGCTGAACATGGTTAACCCTCAACGCTCTGGCCCAACAATCGAGTGCACTCGGCTAACAATCAAAGTTACAAACCGCTCGTGGTGGCAGTTACCACGGCAGGGTACTGCCTGCTTACTCGAGCAGCATCGTGGTCGCTTTGATGGTAGAGCTGACGATTTGCGAGCATACCGGCGAGCGCCAGCCGGTGAATTCAGCATTTGGTATGTTTTCAACTTTCTGCCAGCCTTCCAAGCGTTGCTGGCCCAGCGCGAATTTCTGATAAAACACGGCGAACCCAAACAACTAGGCTGCTTGCGTACCCTGTATGATTGGCATGCACCGCCGCACACTTTCCCGGGCTAGATCGGTCCGTTTAAACGCTCCAGCGTCACAGCGACGAATGACAGTGTCGAATTCCTTGTCGTGACATCTTCGCACACACACTGTCCAGCCAACACGCGCGCGCGATCCAGTTATTGTTCTCAAGTACAATGCTCACCCCTTTTTGCCATCGGAACCGTCGGCAAATGCAGATGCAGACTGATGATCTTCGCATTCGCGAAGCACGCGAAGTGATTTCGCCGCTCGAACTCCGCACCGAGATCCCTATTACCGAACGCGCGGCACAGACCGTCCATTTTGCCCGTCTTGCGATTCAGAAGGTCATTGGCGGCGAAGATAAACGTCTTATGGTGATAATGGGTCCTTGCTCCATCCATGACCCGGACGCTGCACGAGACTACGCTGTGCGGCTCAAATCCTTATCCGTTGAATTCGCCAATGAATTATTGCTACTCATGAGGGTTTATTTCGAGAAACCGAGGACCACGGTCGGCTGGAAAGGCATGATCAACGACCCCGGCTTAGACGGCAGCTTCAGAATTAACGACGGCTTACGCATCGCACGCCGCCTACTTGTAGATCTCGGTGACATGGGCCTCGCAGCTGGTACCGAGTTTCTCGATCCGATCTCACCACAGTATTACGCGGATTTAATCTCATGGGGCGCAATTGGCGCGCGTACTACT
>CAZBOQ010000294.1:0-2860 GCA_964493555.1 uncultured Gammaproteobacteria bacterium
GAACCTGGGGTTCCTCGCCACGACCTATAGGCAGGCAATTAGCAGTTGCTGCAGACGGTCGGTTTCTTGGATCGGTTTCGGGGGGCTGCGTCGAGGGTGCCGTGGTTGAAGAAGCGTTAGCAGTGATGGCTGACGGTGAACCGAAATTACTAGAATTTGGGGTTGCCGATGAAACTGCGTGGGAAGTCGGACTTGCCTGTGGCGGTACCATTCGGGTATTTGTCGAGCGAGTTAAGTAAGAAATGCGGGAATCTATTTTTGACGCCATTCTCGCCGCTAGGGGCGAGAAGCGCTCGACGGTGTTGATCACTGCCATTAACAGCGGTCAACAGTGTCTAATGATCGATGAACATTTGACCGGTGATTTGAAGCCGGATGATGAACTCGTGAAGGCAGCGAAAGGGGCCTTGGCCGTCGGTGTCAGTCGTCTGCTCGAGTACAGTGGTGTTCAATTTTTTCTGCAAGTCTACGCTGCGCCACTCAGGATGGTCGTGATTGGTGGTGTGCATATTGCACAAGCTTTGATCCCGATGGCAGTGCTAGCAGGTTATCACGTCGTGTTGGTTGATCCGCGTCAGGCATTTGCTAACCCCGAACGTTTTCCGAATGTCGAGATAAAGAACGAGTGGACCGATAAAGCGCTGGAGCAACTGGCACTTGACGCTAGAACAGCGGTGGTGGCGCTTACTCATGATCCGAAAGTCGACGAGCCAGCACTAGCGAGCGCCCTTAAGAGTGAGGCGTTTTATATAGGAGCGCTAGGTAGCACGCGTACGGCGGCTAAACGGAATGAACGGCTAACCGAACTCGGGTTTAGCGTTGAAGAGCTTTCGCGGATTCATGGGCCAGTGGGCCTTGCCATCGGCGCTAAGTCGCATGCAGAGATCGCTGTTTCCGTGATGGCGCAGAAAACAGCAGTGTTGCGTACTGCCAGCAGCTGACGGTGTGCAGTCGGGCAATTGCGGACCAAAATGACAACGGTAGACCACCAACTCAACATCAACGGCGAGGAGCGCACAGTGTCCGCAGGGACCGGAGAGACGTTGCTCGAGGTGCTGCGTGAGGGGCTCGGTCTTCGCGGGACAAAACGTGGTTGCAATCAAGGTGTTTGCGGCGCCTGCACAGTAATGATCGATGGGCGGGCGATGCGTTCCTGTTTATTACTGGCTGTGGGTTGCGTGGGACAAGAGATCATGACTGTAGAAGGCTTGGCCACTGATAACCAACTGAGCTCACTGCAACAGGCGGTGGCCGACGCCGGTGCAGTGCAATGTGGGTTCTGCACACCGGGGATGCTTATTTCGTTGCAAGCACTGTTCAATGAGACATCTAATCCGTCGTTGGAGAAAATTCGCCAGAGTTTATCCGGCAATCTTTGCCGTTGTACCGGTTATAAGAAAATCGTGGATGCGGCATGCGCGGTGGCAATGAGGGCAGGCCGATGAGTGCACTTGGCGCCAGCATCCCGCGGCTTGAAGTCCGAGAAAAGGTGACCGGCCGAGGAGCATACATCGCTGATCTGGTATTGCCCGATATGTTGCACGCCGCGATTTTGGCCAGCCCCTATCCACACGCACGGATTTTGTCCTACGACACTGAGGCCGCCCGCGCGTTGCCCGGTGTCGCGTGTGTGATGACCGGCGACGATTTTCCGTCCGGCCTTATGGGCGCGTTTATAAAGGATGAGCATGCGATTGCAAAGGATAAAGTTCGCTACGTGGGCGAACCGGTTGCGGTGATTGCCGCCGAGGATGAAGAAACGGCGCGTCACGCCGTTCGGCTTATAGATGTGCGCTATGAGGAATTGGGAGCGGTACTTAGCGGTGAGGCGGCGGTGGCCGCGCAAGCACCGATTGTGCACGAGGGACTGCAGGACTACATAAAAGTGTTTCCCGCCGTATGCTACGACAATGTTGCTGCGGAAGTGGAGATGATAGAGGGTGATGTCGATGCCACTTGGCAACATTGTGATGTGATTGTGGAAGATGAGTTTGAAACACAGGCGCAGAATCATCTCGCGATGGAACCCTGCGGGGCCCTCGCTGAGACGGATGCCAACGGCAGGGTGAGTTTGTGGTCGGCTAATCAGTCGGTGTTCCGTGTACAGGCGAATGTCGCTGAGAGTCTGTCCATGCCGATGTCGAAAATCCGCTCCATGACGCCACGTGTTGGCGGTGGATTTGGCAACAAAATGGAAGCGCACGTACAACCACTGGTGGTGGCTTTGAGCCTGGCCACTGCCCGGCCAGTCAAGTTGATCCTGAGCCGTGAAGAAGATTTTGAAATGATCCGTGCCCGTCATCCAATGAGAATTCGTTGCAAGACTGGCGCGACCAAAGACGGAAAGATACTGGCCCGCGAAGTCGATATTCTCCAAGACACGGGCGCCTACGCAGACGATGGTCCGGGTGTACTTGGATTTGCATTGCAGTGTTCGCGCGGACCTTACAGCATTCCAAATGCGCGGGTACACGGCCGGCTGGTATATACGAATCGGTTGCGCTTCGGCGCGTTTCGTGGTTTCGGCAATCCGCAGGTGTCATTTGCGGGAGAAACCCAACTGGACCAAATAGCCGAACGCCTAACCATGGATCCATTGGCGTTGCGTCTGAAAAACCTGTTGGCTGAGGGTGAGCCATACTTCGGCGGTACGGTTGTGGGGTCGAACGGCTTGCGCGAGTGTCTCGAGCGCTTGCGCGCGGAATCAGGATGGGATACGCGTCAAAAACCCATGACGGCTGGAACGCGACGCGGATTTGGGTTGGCCTGTGCCGGACACATCAGCGGGATATTGTCCTCTAGCGCGATCGTCCGAATTTTGGAGGATGGAACAGTGATGTTGAATACCGGGGCGGTCGAT
>CAZBOQ010000295.1:0-8008 GCA_964493555.1 uncultured Gammaproteobacteria bacterium
GCGCGGTTGCCGAGTGTGGATCGCTGGTGCGCGCCATCGCTAGTGTCCCGCGGATGTGCTTCTCGCCGTTATTGGCTTCGTTCTCAATCGGTGCTCGTGTCGGCTTTTGGATGTAATCTGGCGTGAAGCCGCCACCTTGGATCATGAAGCGTTTGATGACGCGGTGGAAAATCGTACCGTTATAGTGTCCATGTTCGGCATATTGGATGAAATTGCGAACCGTGTTGGGCGCTTTCCCGGGCCACAGTTCCAGTGTTATCTGGCCTACATTGGTGTCGAGAATGACCTTGGGATTCTGGGCTGAGGCTACTGGAACGGCGTATAAGGAGTACGCGAGCAGTATTGCTGCCAGTTTAATCTTGTATGTCAACGCTCGTTTTGCCATGGTGCTCCGTTGTCAATGTTTTGAGACACTTAGCACGTTACTGTAACATGCGCGCGCGGCACCATCGAGAAGCGTTTGTTAAACGATTATGACTACAGTCAACGATTTGTCGCTCAAGATCTACAACACTTTTAGTGGCAAGAAAGAGCCGTTTGCTCCGGTCACCCCGGGCAAGGTTCGAATGTACGTGTGCGGAATGACCGTTTACGATTACTGCCACCTCGGTCATGCACGTGTGTTGGTGGTGTTCGACATGGTGACCCGTTACTTGCGTGCGAAGGGTCTGGACGTCACCTATATCCGTAATATCACTGATATTGACGATATGATTATCGCCCGTGCGGCAGAGCGCGAAGAGAAAATCTCTGCGCTGACGGGACGCTTCACCGAATTCATGCATGAGGACGCCGCGGCGTTGGGAACGTTACTGCCTGACGAAGAACCACGAGCAACGCAATACATCCCGCAAATCGTTTCAATGATAGAAAAGCTAATCGCTCGTGGTCATGCTTACGAGGCTGCGAACCATGACGTCTACTACGATGTGAACGGTTTTGCCGCTTATGGCCAGCTTTCCGGCAAACGGATAGAAGATCTACGTGCCGGTGAACGGGTTGAGATTGACGAAAACAAGCACGATCCGTTGGATTTTGTGTTATGGAAAGCTGCCAAACCCGGTGAGCCGACGTGGGATTCGCCCTGGGGCCCGGGTAGGCCCGGATGGCATATCGAATGTTCGGCCATGTCCACCCATTGTCTGGGTGATCACTTCGACATCCACGGTGGAGGGCAGGACTTGCAGTTTCCACATCACGAAAATGAAATAGCTCAAACCGAAGGCGCTACTGGCGAGAAATTCGTTAATGTCTGGATGCATAATGGTTTTGTGCGTATTGCTGATGAAAAAATGTCTAAATCATTAGGTAATTTTTTTACTGTCCGTGAAATTTTGAAGCGTTACCAAGCAGAAGACATAAAGTTTTTTATCTACTCCAGCCATTATCGTAGCCCGCTTAATTACTCCAATGAGAATCTCGACGTTGCGAAGGCAGCGCTTGCCCGCCTATACACGGCGCTGCGCGGATTGCCAGCGACCAGTGATTCTGGTGATGTCTCGGCCTACGAGCTGCGTTTTCACGCAGCCATGAATGATGACTTCAATACCCCCGAGGCGGTTTCGGTGTTGTTCGATCTGGCGCGAGAAGTAAACCGCCAACGCGAAACTGACGCGAGTACTGCGGCGGAGTTGGCCAGTGGGCTCAAACGACTAGGTAATATCATCGGCCTGCTTGAGTCGGAACCGGAAGACTATCTGCGGGGCAGCGCCCCTCCAGAAGGCGCACTGGCAGATGTGGAAATTGATGCTTTAATCTCGGCTCGAGACCAGGCTCGTGCCGATAAGAATTGGGCAGAAGCTGATCGCCTACGGGATGAAGTCGCTAACGCAAATATAATTCTTGAAGACTCGACCAGCGGAACGACTTGGCGTCGAGGCTGAGCCCATTGTGATTTTGCCGGCACCGAGCAGCGTTACTGCTCCAGGGGGAGCGGGAGTGTGCGTTTTAGATGTGAGCAAGGTGTGCTGAAGCGTCCTCCAGTCGCCAAAAAGCACACTCAAACATCCCATCGGCGTATAATTGACCCCCGAATAGGGCGTGCGTATCATCGCGCCTCGCTTGATCAGCGTCGGGGCATGGCGCAGTCTGGTAGCGCACCTGCTTTGGGAGCAGGGGGTCGGGGGTTCAAATCCCTCTGCCCCGACCAGTTTTAGAGAGAAACGCGCCCGTAGCTCAACCGGATAGAGCACCGGCCTTTGCAAAAAGTGGAGCCTTTATTGGGAAAGAGAACTGATAAAGTGGACCGCACTGTAACGGGGAAACCTTAACAGTCAGATTTTGGAATTCTGAGCTGATGGCAATCCCGTGGAAACCTACGGTTGGCCCGTACGATGTTCTAGAATTGCGCTTTCGAAAGCGCACTATCGGATGCATCATACAAAGGGAAGGGGCGACCTGGGAGTTTTGAAGGCTCAAGTGGACCTGTTTGAATAAGGGTTCTCGATACCGAGTCCAATGACTGAGCATGCACCGTTTGATTTGGTGATAGGTAAGGAAGGGAGATTCCATCGGATTCAAGTTTAAGTTTAAGTACATAGAACTTGATGATTAAGGCAAGTTGGATATCAAGTTTTCCACTTGTTGGACGGACGAAACCGGCACGGCATACAGTGCCGATAAACAAAGATGAAGTTGAGTTATTCTGCGTTTATTGTCCGGATACCGATGAATACTATCGCCTTGCTCCTTTGGAATTTGGTTCGTATGTATGCTTGAGGGTAGAAACTTCTAAGAATGGTCAGAGGGAAAATATGAACTTTGCCTCAGATTTTCGTAGGGTTCCGTAGAGACTATACGTGCGGCACCTGTGATGGTGAAGAGATAGTCCAGACCACAAACTCTTCGTGAGGCTGCGAAAGCAGTAGTTGGTAAGCTAAGCCGGGGGTTAGAGGTTCGAGTCCTCTCGGGCGTACCATTTTTGCTCGGTAGTAGACGAAGCATGTAGGAGCGCATTTCAGCATGCTTAAGAGTAATGGTGAGCGTAGCTCAGTTGGTAGAGCCCCGGATTGTGATTCCGGTGGTCGCGGGTTCGAGCCCCGTCGTTCACCCCAAACACCTTTCCAAGCGCTGGCGGGTTGCGTCTGCGTAGCGGTCGCAGGGGTTTCACGATGATAGGGAAGTAACCGTCGCCGCAGGGAATGGGTTGGGAGAAGAGCTTTGGTTTCGTGCAGGGCGTGCAGATTGGTGACACACTTTAACTTGTCGAGTATTGTTGAACTCGATGACGAGATGCGCACCATCAATGCTGGCGCGCATCTGCGTTACGGGACTTGCTTATCGCGATATGACGGTAGAGACACGGTGCATCGCAGGGCCTTAGAGAGATCCGCATAGTAATCGGGGACCTGATGACTAAAACCTTCCACGCGCCGTTGATGATCGCCGATGCAGTTGCTCTCCTCGAGGCAGCCGACGGCGCGGCTATGCCCCTGGCCGGCGGGACCGATCTGCTTGTGCAATTACGCCTGGGTACGAAACAGCCTCGCACTGTCGTCGACCTAAAACGGATCCCTGAACTTACGGCTGTGAGGCTCAATAACGAAGGATTGAAGCTTGGTGCGGCCTTGCCTGCTGCTGACCTCGGTGAAAACGCGGCCGTAAAGCGAGCGTATCCTGGATTAGTGGAAGCAGCTGAGTTGATTGGCTCTACGCAAATTCAGGGTAGAGCGAGTGTCGGTGGCAATCTCTGTAACGCATCACCGGCCGCAGACACCGTGCCAGCTCTCGCGGCGCTTGGTGCCATATGTGAAGTCGCTGGGCCGAACGGGACGCGCCAAGTCCCAGTTATCGAATTCGTCACTCGTCCCGGGCAAACGGTTTTGAAGAGAGGCGAAATTTTAGTCTGTCTCTATGTTGCGGCTCGCCCAGCACGTTCGGCCGACGCATATCTGCGTTTCATACCTCGTACCGAGATGGATATCGCAGTGGTTGGCGCTAGCGTGGATCTCACATTAGATGAAAAAGGCATATGTACAAATGCTCGAGTTGCGCTGGGAGCAGTCGGACCGACGGTGCTGCTCGCTGATGCTGCTGCCGAAGCGTTGGTCGGCACTAGTGTTGATGATGCCGCACTAGCGCTGGCAGCGAAGGCAGCAAGCGCCGCGGCTTCGCCGATAGACGATAAGCGGGGCACCGTTGCGTTCCGGCGTCGCGTCATAGGTGTTTTAACTAAACGCGCAGCGGCGATTGCCGCGAAGCGTGCCGCGGAGAGAAATTGATGGCCAAGACCCACGTCTCGACGACGATTAACGGTGATGCTGTCGAATATCTGTGTGAGCCCCACCAGACCTTGCTCGACACTCTGCGGGACGAACTCAAACTGACCGGTAGTAAAGAGGGCTGTGCGACTGGCGATTGTGGCGCCTGTTCGGTGGTCCTGGATGGTCGGCTGGTGTGTTCTTGTCTGGTGATGGCGGCGGAAGCAGAAGGTCGCGAACTGCGCACCATCGAAGGGGTCGCTGACGGCGATGTGCTTCACTTGGTCCAGCAGAAATTCCTGGAGCATGCGGCACTCCAGTGCGGTGTTTGCACACCCGGCTTAATCGTTGCCAGCATCGATTTGCTGGAGCGTAATTGCGACCCTAGCGAGGAAGAGGTTCGTTATTACCTCGCTGGTAATCTGTGCAGATGTACCGGGTACGACAAGATCATCCGCGCCGTTCTTGATGCGGCATCGGAACTCAGGGGAGAGGTGGCATGAGTGATGTGCGTGAATTTAAACACGTCGGGACACGTCCAATCCGTCACGACGGTGCAGATAAAGTCACAGGTCGAGCCAACTATGGTGCCGATCTGCATTTACCCGGCATGTTGCACGCTGCGATCCTGCGCAGCCCGCACGCGCACGCGCGTATCGTTTCGATCGATACGGAAGCTGCGTTGGCGCTTACTGGCGTAAAAGCAGTAGTCACGAGCGCGGATTTTCCAGAGATGCAGCGAGGCGAACAACTTGTTACTCATCAACCGATAGATTTTTATGATTTATCGTGCAACATCATGGCCAGAGATAAAGCGCTTTATGACGGCCATGCGATTGCCGCCGTTGCTGCGACGACGCCGGATATAGCCCGTGCAGCCGTCGACTTAATAGAAGTTAGCTACGAGGTGCTGCCACACGTTCAAGATGTCATGCGGGCGATCGAACCTGGTGCGCCGATCTTGCACGAGACCCTAGTAACCGCGGGTCAACAGTCCGATGGTCCGACCAATATCGGCCAATACCAGTCGTTTAGTAAAGGTGACGTCAAAAAGGGGTTTGCCGACGCCGATGTCGTCATAGAACGTGAGTTTGATACGGCCTCGGTTCACCAGGGCTATATCGAACCGCATGCCGTGGTCGCGCGCAGTGGTGCGGATAGCCAGTGCGTGGTTTGGTGTTGCACGCAGGGCCACTTTGCGGTGCGTTCGTACAGTGCAAAACTTTTAGCTATGGATGTCTCGCAGATCAAGGTGATCCCCTCGGAAATCGGTGGCGGATTCGGTGGTAAAACCACTATCTATCTCGAGCCGGTAGCAATCCTGCTATCGCAAAAGTCCGGCCGGCCAGTTCGTTTGGTGATGAGTCGTGAAGAAGTGTTTCGAGCGAGTGGGCCGGGACCAGACGGGCACGTCCGTATCAAGCTCGGTGCCACCAAAGACGGAAGACTCGTAGCTGCCGATGGAACTATTTACATGGGTGCTGGCGCATTTCGGGGTTCGCCCTTTCACGCTGCTGCCATGGCGGTGTTCAGTCCGTATGACATACCCAATGCGAATGTCGACGCCTACGACATTGTGATAAACAAACCCAAGGTTGCCGCCTATCGTGCTCCTGGCGCGCCGGTAAGTAGCTTCGGTTGCGAGCAAGTCATCGACGAATTAGCTAACACGCTCGACATGGACCCACTAGAATTTCGTTTGTTCAACGCAGCGCGCGAAGGGACTGAAACGGTATACGGTCCCAAATTTAACCGTATAGGTATGGTTGAGGTCTTGGAAGCGTTGAAAGCCCATCCACACTACCAGACACCACTAGAACCCAATCAGGGGAGAGGCGTGGCCACAGCGTTCTGGTTTAATGCCGGTATGCAATCGAGTGCTGCGATCAATATCAACGAAGATGGTACGGCCACCGTTATCTCTGGTAATCCAGACATCGGTGGTTCAAGAGCGTCGCTAGCATTGATGGCTGCCGAGGAACTGCAGATCCCTGTTGAACGGATCCGACCGGTGGTCGCAGATACGGAGCATTCTGCATACAGCGACGTGACCGGCGGCAGCCGCACAACGTTCGCAGTAGGCGCGGCGGTGATCGAAGCTGGCAAACAGGTAGTCGGACAGCTGCGCGAACGTGCTGCGCTGCTGTGGGAAGCAGCTGTTGATGACATCAAGTGGCAGGACGGCCGTGCGGTGCCGCCGGACGGTCTTGGCGACAAGGACGAACTTGGCATCCGAGAACTTGCACGTGCGGCGGGGCAAACCGGTGGGCCAATAGCTGCACAGGTTTCATTGAATGGTGAGGGCGTAGGCCCGAGCTTTGCGGCGCACATCTGTGATGT
Organism: uncultured Gammaproteobacteria bacterium; assembly: GCA_964493555.1. Lineage (GTDB taxonomy): Bacteria > Pseudomonadota > Gammaproteobacteria > JADZEE01 > JADZEE01 > CAZBOQ01. The sequence continues at coordinate 6,540 of CAZBOQ010000295.1, forward strand.
TGAAGTCGACCGAGAGACGGGCTACGTCAAGGTTGTTCGTTATACCGTCGCGCAGGATGTTGGTAAGGCTGTGCATCCGAGCTATGTGGAGGGTCAGCTCCAAGGTGGTGCGGTGCAAGGCATCGGCTGGGCACTTAATGAAGAGTATATATATAACGAAGACGGACGGCTTGAAAACCCAGGTTTCCTTGACTATCGCATGCCTGTTGCCTCGGATCTACCGATGATCGGTACGGTATTGGTAGAAGTGCCGAACCCTGGTCATCCGTATGGCGTACGTGGTGTCGGCGAGACTTCAATCGTTCCCCCTCTGGCCGCGGTGGCTAACGCGATCAATGATGCCACTGGACTACGTTTGACCAAACTACCGATGTCGCCGCCGCGCGTGTTGGCGGCCTTGGAGGAAAACGACGCGATATCGGTCACAGGGAACGTTTCCTGATAGCAAGGTGGCAGTCGTTTATTTCTCTACGGGTCTGCGCCAATACACAGGTGGCGTTGAACGAGTTGACGTGGAACCGGGCCAGATCCGGATCGTTATTCGCAGTGTGAGTCAACGTTTCCCAGATCTTGCACCCACGTTAAGCAAAGGTGTTGCCGTCTCCATAGACGGTGCCATCATCCACAATCCGCTGCTCGAGCCCGTTGGTCCGGACAGCGAGGTGCATTTTTTGCCGCAGGTGGGGGGTGGCCGAATAACTTAGACTAGCGATGTTTCGCGGTAATTCGCCACCGTTGGTACCTGAGCCTACCATTGCTCACCTTTAAGTGCTGGGGATTTTAAGTGTGGCACCAGAAATGCCAAATAAGTAAGTGATGATTTACAACACCGGCCGAATACCCACGTGCTGTACCGAGCAAGGTGCGAAGGACAGGTGAGCAGTCTGATCGACAAGGTCGGTAAAAACTTCGGTCTACTGCTAGGTGGACAGGCTGCCGCGGCTGTATTTGGCTTGCTAGCGTTGTATCTAATGATGCGATGCCTCAGTCCGGCAGAGCTCGGTATCATCGTTCTGATCCAGGCGTATGTAGCCTCGATCCGAGAGATTCTGAACTTCAAGCTTTTTGAACCGATCGTGCGTTACGGCGTACCCAAACTCGATGCAGGAGACCATGCGGCGCTGCGACGATTATTCTGTTACACGCTACAGATTGACGTGGCCTTGTCATTTGGTGCCGCTGTAGTCGCGATCGCGGCTGCCGGTATCGTTGGGCCTGTGATCGGCTTGGATCCTGCATATAACTCATTGGTAGTTGGTTTCAGTCTCGTACTATTAGCCTCGGCGAATAACACCTCCAAGGGTGCGCTACGTTTGTACGGACGATTTGATTTACTCAGTTCCGTAGTGGTCGTCGGCTCCGGGGCGAGATTGGCGGGCGCACTGATCGCGTTTCTACTAAATGCTGACGTCGTTGGATTTGCTGTTGCTTGGGTGCTATCACTCCTGGTTCAGTATGTATATATCAAT
>CAZBOQ010000296.1:0-7656 GCA_964493555.1 uncultured Gammaproteobacteria bacterium
ACATGCGTGGGGCATAAGATGCAGAATTCTGTGAAGATCTGTTGCTCGTCTGAATAGGAGTGTTCGGCAAAGTAGACCTGTACCTGTCAAACTAAGTTAATAACGTCGTGCATCGATACGCCGAGCACGAGGAATAACTTCGATTGGTGCGTCTTTGCTATTTAGGGCGAACTGGAGAAGATGCTTTTCCTCCTTGGCATTAACGGAAAAACTATACGAATAGATCGCACGAGGACGCGTAGGGGTGTTCATGGTGTTGTTGCGGGAGTACTCTGGAAATATCGGCATCGCAAAGTAGCTACAAAATTATGTGAAATAAATAACTTTTCCATCTGAATATTCACGAGAGCGCGAGGTTTTTGAAGCCTCGCCGAGAACAATCAGTGGCAAGAGTCGGCGTATCGAACTGCGGAAGAGAGATGAATATCTGCTTGCCAAACAGATAGCTTTCCTGGGTCGAGGATAAGGAATTAAAAACTGTGTTAGATTTTGGTCCAGTAGATGAACGGGAGGCATAAGGATGTCTAAAGAAAAAACTACAATGCGAACCGGTGCCGATTACCTGGATGCAATCAACGATAACCGCCGAGTTTTCATCGAAGGCGAGAAAATAGATAACGTCGCTACCCATCCTCTGACGCGCGACTACGCACAACGTACAGCGGATTATTACGACTTGCACTTCGACCCTGATTTGCAAGAGGCGTTGACCTTCGTCGACGATAATGGCGTTCGCTGTTCGCGAGCCTGGCAATTGCCCCGTAACAAAGAAGACGTTCAGCGACGACGTGAATTTCACGCTACTGTTTCGCGTAAGATCGGCTACGCTCAGTATGGCCGGCTACCTGATACCAGCACGTCAGTGCTGTTCACGTTGATAGATGACCCCGAACCTTGGGAGACCGCTTCGGTAGGCGCCGACGGCCGCGGGTTGGCCGACAATATCCGTCGTTACTGGGATGACGCAAAAGCGGCGGATCGTTTGACCGTTCCGGTATTTATCGACAGCCAACCCGATCGTTCACGCGAGGACGCGTTCAAAACGTCACCAGATCTGCGTTTGGTTAGCAGCGACGATGAGGGCATAACCGTCAATGGGATAAAAGCAGTCTCTACCGGTGCAATTTTCGCGGAATGGTTGTTAGTGGGACTTTTTTACCGCCCAGGCATGACTCCGGAACAGGTACTTTACTTTTTCATTCGTGCTGACCATCCGGGGCTCACGATAGTCTGTCGAAAAGGGGTTGCGCCCGGGGCTCCCACGAAAGATCAACCGCTGTCCGGAATTGGCGATGAAATCGACAGCTTCCAATACTTTGACAGCGTCAAGATCCCCTGGTCCCAGGTCGTCCACATCGGCAACATTGACCATGCCAAGGAATATCCTCAGCGGATTTTCGACTGGCTACACTACGCAGATCTTGCCCGCCAAACGGTCAAGGCGGAATTGATGGCGGGTCTCGCCATTCTGATGTGCGACGTCAGCGGCACAATACGGATTCCCGCAGTGCAGCTCAGGGTTGCGGACATCGTACGTTTTCGTGAAGCGGTGCGTGCCCATATCATTGCCGCCGAAGATACCGGCTTTATGACGCCGGGCGGGTTGTATAAACCGAACAACCTATTGTTTGATTTCGGTCGTGCGTACTTCAACGAACAATCACCGATAGTAGTACAGGAGATCATTGATCTTGCAGGCCGCGGACCGATGATGATACCGGCAGAGGCTGACTGGCAAAATCCAGAGCTTCGAGAGTGGTTGGAGCCATTGATGCGCGGCCCTGGGGGAGCGGATGCCAAGCTTAAAGTCTATCGAGTTGTGCGTGATCTATTTTTGACTGATTGGGGACGAAGAAATTTTCTTTTCGATCAATTTAACGGTACACCGCTAACTGCAGTTCGTTTCCTGACAATGATGCGCGCGGAATATCAGGCGGATGGCCCGATCACGGAATTGGCTCGTGAGCTTTGTGGCTTGTCGTTACGGGAGGGTAGCGCCACTGACAAAGCCGACTACATTAAAGCCCAGGACGCGAAGACGGCTTAAAGCACACCACGTCTCTTCGGTACTTCGAGCGGCCTTGCAAGAAAGAAGGGCGCCCGGCGAGAGAACCGGGCGCGCTGGATGTTAGTTAAAGCGCATACCGGCGTTCAGGCCCCACATGGCGCGGCCTTCACTGCCGTTACAGGTGACACTGCCGTTTATGGCTTGCAGACTGAAGTGGTACTTGCAGTACTTGCTTGCCAGAAGGTCTTCGCCGAACACCGACAGGTGGTAACGCTCGTCTGGCCCGAAGCTGTAGGAACCGCGTATGCCGAGCAGTTCAACTTTATCGAGGTGTTCAACTAGGTCGATTGTCGCCAAGGACGTTTTCGCCTTTGCCCGGTAGTTGAAGTTAGCCTGCAGATTCAAAGTCCCACTGCCGATCGGCTTAGTCCACGAGCCAAATAAATTGAACGATTCCTTGGGCGCGTTTTGTAACTCATGCCCTAGCTCGTCGGACGGTAGGCCACTTGCTTCTGTCACCGCCGTGTCGAGAAGACCCAATGAGCCTGCGAAGAAAAGCTCATCTGTCGGTGCCCACTTGATCTCAAATTCGAGGCCTTTGCTTTCCGATGCCGGCACATTGGAGAAGGCCGGGCCGGTGACCGGGCTAACAAAGAAAGACTGTTTGTTGAACCAGTCGTACAAAAATGCCGAGACATTGAATTGTAGAGAGTTGTCGAACCAGTTGGTCTTGATACCGATTTCGTAGGCATCGAGTGTCTCCGGAACGGCATCCTCGATCGGGAAACCGGTGTGGATCCCGTGCAGGAACTCGACATCATATTTGCCCGAGCGGAAGCCGCGTGAATAATGGCCGTAGAACATATGATCATCCGTGATTTGCCAGGTTAGCCCCGCTTTACCACCCCACTCAGTGGCCTTGAGGTTGGGTCTGGTGCTAGTGTCGGCACAGAGACGACCGTTATTGGTGCAGGTCGGAGAGGCAATCCCTGCGGCAAGTTGGGCTGCAGAAGTTGACCGTACCAGGTCGTTGTCAAAGAAGGTATCAGGGCTAAAACCGGACTTATCGATCATTCCCACCTCGTAGGACTTCATCCTCTTGATGTCCTCTGTGTAGCGCACACCAAGATTGATCGTAACGTTGTCCAAAATGTCGAAGTCGGCCTGGAAGTAGGGCGACCAGACGTCGTTCTCCATCGTCGCAATACTAAACGCCATGAGGTCGGAAAAGCCTGCGCCCACGAATCCCTGGCCAAAGCCCTGCGATACGTTCCAAAGAGCGAGAGATCCGCCGATGACCACAGGTGGTCCTGGTGGCGCACCCACTGGCGGAGGCGGTCCGAACGGCGCACTCAGAATCCGGCCGGGTCCGAAGTTGATGTTCTGGCCGAGGGTAAAATCTTCGTGGAAATAATAGAACCCGCCAATCCAACGAAACCGTTGATCATCAGGTGACTGCAGTCGGATTTCCTGGCTGAACTGTTCGAAGTTTTGATCCATGTCGATAACGATGTTGGACTCGGGATCTCCGGTAATTGGTGATGGTCGCGTGTTACCAGTACCGCTGGAGCTGACGGTGCCAAACACTTCGCTATCGTCGTATGCAGTAATCGACACGCCAGTTGCCCAGCCGAAATCATGTTCGACTTTCAGATAAAAGCCGAAGGCATCCAAGTCATGGCGGTTTGACCCGGTAGGGTAGATGTCGTGCCACCCGGTGCCGCTCGTGGTCATGCCGTGGGAGTTGACGGTACCGGTTGGCAGGTTCTCCCAGTCAAGCTGGGTGCCAGCGATCTGCGGGCCGACGAATGCGCCGTTCGGGGATAGATTAACGGCGGCCATTCTAGGCTGATCGACCTCGCTGTCTTCCCGGCCCCAATGTCCGTTTAAGGTAACGCTCGTCACATCGGTTGGCTCCCAGACGATCGTGCCGCGTATGGATTTACGATCTTTGTCGCCATAAGCGCCGCCGGCATCAAGGTCATTCCACACGCCGTTTCTGTCATAACTTTTACCGGCAAGGCGGATAGCTGCCGTTTCACCTAATTGGAAGGTTGCGCCTGCTTCGACCTCGATGCGATCAAACCGTCCGTAGGTCACATCCACTGAACCATTCATTTCGCCGCCGACTTCTGGACGTCTGGAAATGAAGTTGACCGCGCCGCCAGTTGTATTGCGGCCGAACAGCGTGTTTTGCGGTCCGCGGAGCACTTCTACACGTTCCATGTCGTAGAGTCCCACTGCGGTGAGGAACGGTGAACTCATCGTGACCTCGTCCATATAAATACCGACTGAGCCGGGCGCTGCGGCAAAAAAATCGCTAGTGCCGATGCCGCGAATTGCGATGGATGAATTCATCATGTTCTGTTGCGAGATCGCCATGTTGGGCGCGAGCATGACAACGTCGGAGGCTCGTGCTACGCCTAGTTCGCGAATTTGATCGCCGCTGAAAGCCTGCAAGGCGATCGGCACATCCTGAAGCGATTGTTCGCGTTTTTTCGCAGTTACAATCACCTCTTCGATTTGTCCCAAGGTGACCGACGGAAACGCTGCGATCGCAACAGCGACGATATAGTACGGACAGAAACCGGCATATTTACGTTTCATGATGCCTCCTCGGCTCTCTTGTACTGCATTATGGACCATACAAATAGTACAGAAATTAGGCTTGGTGGGCTAAAGTAGTGCTAATGCTATCTATATAACTGTTATTAATGAAGATTTTAGGGCTACGCACTCGCAAAGTGCAAAACGATCACTCGATTTCCGCGGCTTGCTCTAGGCTGGTGATCAGCGAGGTGTTCCTAACGTATTGCAGATGCCGTTGCGGGTCAGTAGCAATACGTCTTAGTTCATCATTGTTTTTCTTGCGCACAATGGGATCCCGCTCCTCTAGACGTTTCTTGTTACGGATCGACGTGGCCTGGATCTGATTGACGTTGACCTCGCGACGCTGTCTCACGTACCGCTCGAGTATCTCGGCCTTTGCTCGGCCCCGCCGGATCTCGGCGAGTTTGTCGCCGAGGTTAAAGGCATCGTGGATCCCACCGTTCAAGCCCAGTGCGCCCATGGGGTTGACCACATGCGCGGCATCGCCGGCCAATAACACATTGCCGGTCCGAAACGTTTTTGCGACGCGTTGATGGACGTGGTAAATCTGACGGTAGGCTAGCTCGTAAGGCTCATCCTGGGTAAGGAACTCGTTCAAACGGTATTGCAAAGCGGGCTCTGAGAGCAACGTGGCATCTGGTACTTCCTCGGTCGCCGGCATGACGACGCGCCAGAGAGGGGGACCATCAGCTTGGGGAAGATGAAACAGCGCTTTCCACTCTTCCGGATCGGCGACGTAGGCGGCGTTTGCATAGCCGTGTTGTTGCAGGTGATAGGGTGTGTGTGCCATCAGATACCGCTCCGGCCACGTGTAGCCCTCAAAATCGATGTTGAGGTGTTTTCTGATCGCGCTACCGGCACCGTCGGCGCCGATGAGGTAACGGCCGGTAAATTCCGCTTTGCCGCCAGGGCTTTCCACTATGAGACGAGCACCCCCATCCAAGGGAAGGGCGCCGGTGGCCCGATGTTCGAAACGGACTTCCCAGCCTGATCCCTCGAGTAACTTTTCGTGCGCGATCCGGCTCAAGCGATCCTGGCCTAGATGCAGCCTGAAGGGAAAAGAGGAAACATCGCTTAGACGGCTGAAATCAAACTCGGCAACAAGCCCTTCCTCGCCGTCGTAATACTGAAAAACTGGTACCTTGATACCAACTGCAAGCATTCTCTCGGTTAGTCCAATGGTATTGAGCATGTCTAGCGTCGGCGAATGAAATGACGACCCGCGAAGCTCACGGCCGGTTCCGGCCTCCGCTTCGAAAACGATGCCAGGAATGCCGTGTTTTTGCAGCACCAGCGCGCAGATCAGTCCGACCGGGCCGCCGCCGGCGATGAGGACGCGATCCGGGGTCGGTCCGGGCATCTACCAAGTGTACTTCAAGGTTCACACGCTGCGCAGTCGATTGCTGCCTTCCCCTGTGATCAGGGCGATTTTCACATTCCAGTTGGGGTGTTAACCTCATAGGCATTCCATGAACAGGATCGTTATGGGCCGTGACTGAAATTACCGGTATCCAACTGCAGCCCTGGGCGCAATCGGCGAAATTAGTCGATCTCGCCGGACTAGCCGCGCAGCGTTTTGAGACTGTCTGGCTGGCACAGCAACTACAATCCCGCAGCACCTTTACGCTGCTCGGTGCTATGGCCGCGCGGGTGGACGCTAATGTTGGCAGCGCGGTTACTTTTCCTTTCGGCCAGCATCCATTGGAACTCGCCACGATTTTCGGCACCCTGACTGAACTCGTTCGGCCTGACCGGCGCGTCCTTATGGGTGTGGGCACGGGAGGTGGAATGGTGGACGCGGTCACGGAAAAGCGCAAACCGATCACGCGAGTGCGCGAATTGATAGGGATGTGCCGTGCCTTGTGGACGGGTGAGCCGGTTGCCCTGGCCGATTATCCAGCGACCGTAGAGAGCACCGACCTGCGCGCGGACTCCCAAGTCGCGTTGAATTTCACGCCGGCCGAGTCCGTGCCGATTATCGTTACCGGAATAGGCCCGAAGATCCTCGAACTCGCTGGGGAACTGGCAGACGGTATTCTGTTCGCGAGTAACATCCCGCCGCACAGTCTCGGTTCGTTTCGGGCTGGGCGTTGGCCAACGGTGTCGCAGATCGATGCCGTTCAGCGCGGTCGCGACGGCAAGGAACGCCCGTTTACTCGGACTTACGGACTGAACGTCTCGATCGCCAAAGACCGAGAGGCGGCCCGCGCCTTGGCGCGCCGCCAGGCGGTGCTCATTGTCTCAGGCATGCCAGCGGAGTCGCTAGAGGCGGCCGGTTACGATAGTGATTCCTGCAAGCCCGTCAAACAGGCGCTGAGTCGAGGGGAGAGCATGGAGGCGGTTGCCAAACAGGTGCCGTCGGCCATTGCCGACGGCCTAGTGATCTCTGGTGATCCTGACGATTGTATCCCGCAGTTGGGTGAATTATTGGATTACGTAGACGCGGCAGGATTCGAGCAGGCGTACTTCGGCGCACCGATCGGACCGGATACCCATGAAGCAGTGAAGCTGTTGGCCGACGTTGTGATGCCGGCGTTGAAGACGGGGTGAGAGCGGCGTAAACGTGGTCGATAACAACGAACTTTTCAGCAACGCCGAGCAGCGACCCAAAGGATACAGTTTCGCCGATTTCGAACCAGGCCGGGTCTTCGAACACCACTGGAGCCGTACGTTGAACGACGGGGATAATTCGCTGTTCACGGCACTAACGCTGCACTTCAATCCGCTATATTTCAATGTGGAATATTCAACGGCCCATGGGCACCCGAACGTCGTTATCAATCCGATGTTGGTTTTCAATACAGTATTCGGACTGTGCGTGGAAGACCACACAGAAGGCAGTCAGCGTGGTGCTATGCTTGGGTTTGGGGAGATGAGTTTCCATCAGCCGGGTTATTCCAGTGACACGCTGACAGCGCGCAGCACGATCGTGACGCGTCGGGAGTCATCCAGCAACCTAGCCAACGGGATAGTGACCTGGTACTGCGGGGTTTGAATCAACATGGCGAATGTGTGGTTGAGTTTCGCCGCGCCAATCT
>CAZBOQ010000297.1:0-9495 GCA_964493555.1 uncultured Gammaproteobacteria bacterium
CATTGATGACATTGCCAAATACGAAGCTCCAATCGGCGGGAACGAATAAATCTTCAATGGTGTAGTCGTAGCTGCCGCTTGCCCGCAGCCCTGTGGCGTTCCACGAGTCCCCGATCAGGGTGCATTCGCTCAGCTTGTGCAGAAATATCCGCCCTTCCGGGTGGCCGTGCTCGTTGAGTACGGGTTGTTCACCGTCATAAACGTGGCAACCGGTGATTAGCGACTCGCAATATTCAGCTCCACTGCCGTAATTCCAGTGCCCTGAAATCCGATAACCTCCGTCGACCTTGATGGCCTTGCCCAACGGGCCGACCTGTCCAGCGCTGCGGAAATCCGGGTTTTGTCCGTAGGTGGCCCGCCAAGCGTGGTCGCCGAGCGCGGAGCCGATGAAGAACGGGTTAGCCGAAATGATCAGCACTACCCAAGCCACGGATGCGTCGGCGGCGCCTAATATTTCGTATGCCTCGAAAGCAGTCAGCAGGTCCACCTCGTCACCACCATATTCCTTCGGGGTTGCCATCCGGAAAAAGCCTGCATCGTGGAGTTGGTTGATTGTGCTTTCGGGGATCCGTTGGCTCCGTTCTGATTCTTCTGCCTGTTCGGCGATTAAGCCACTCAGATCTCGCGCTGCCGCGACGATCGGATGTGGGTTAATTTGGTTGACGCTTGGAGCTCGCAAAATCTCATTCATTTAATAATCTCACCAATTGCAGGATGATGTGCTGCAGCAAAGTAACACAGACACTTTTGGCGTAAAATCCCGTAGGAGCTGGATCGGGGGTCTGGCCAAGGTAATCAGGAATGAAGTCATGGTGCAAACTGCTGCGGATTTAGTTGATCTCGGACGCTACCCAATCGATCGGCTTGACTCTGAGCCCGGGTTAGCATTGGTCCGTGATTGTCGTGCACAACTCGCCGCGAGTAACTCCTGCGTGTTGCAGGGATTCATCAACGATGGAGTCGTCAAGTTATTACAAGAAGAAGCAAGGCGACTGGCAAAGGAAGCCTTTTTCTATGAAAAAGGCGGGCTGAACTGTTACCGGACGGTAGATGATCCACGCTTCCCCCCGGATCATCCGCGGCGGATGTTTTTTTCGGTATACGAAGGCGTCGTTGCCTATGATCAGTTTTCTCCAGAGTCTTATCTTCGCAAAGTATATCTCTGGGAACCCGTATTGGATTTCCTTGCCCGCTGTTTCGAAAAGAAAGCGCTTTATCCGTTCGACGATCCCTTTCAAGCACTGAACATTTTGGTTCTTCGCGAGAACGCCGATGAGCAGGGTATGGGATGGCATTTTGATGAAAATGAGTTCACCGTGACCCTGATGGTGCAACCTCCCGAAGCCGGGGGTGAGTTTGAATACATCCCCAATATCCGTACGCCATGGGATGAGAACTACCGCGGCGTGCAAGATATCCTGACAGGTGTCCGCGACGGCGTTTTGAGCGAACCACCTAAGGCTGGGATGCTCGCCCTTTTTCGCGGCGGATTTTCGCTGCACCGTGTTGCGCCGGTACGAGGGCCTCGAGAGCGTTTGCAGTGCATCATGACGTTCGATAAAAAACCCGGTGAGTGCGGGTCAGATGAGTCCAATATTCAGATATACGGTCCGCGTGTGGCGAAGCTCCTGGGGGTGGGTGCAGACTAACGCGGCCGATAAATCGTCGCCAGCGAAACCCCGGCGATGATGAACAGACCCCCGCCGATATGATAGGCGCTCAAGCGTTCGCCGAGCACAGGAATGGCTATCAGAAAGGTAAATACGGGTTGTAGATACATGAACATATTGGTGGTGGTCGGACCGACGACCGCAACCCCATGATTGAAAAATGTATTCGCGAGAGCCGAAGAAAAAATACCCGAATAAAGTATCGCAGCGACGTTAGCTCCGTTCAACTCGAAGCCGCCGTATACCGTTCGCTCCCAGAGATAAAACGGCAACGACAATGTGGTACCGACTGCTGCGAGTGCAGTGACCAACGTCAGCGGATGCAGAGCGAGTGCGTAATACTTGATGAGTATCGTATACAGGCAGATGATCAGGAGTGCCCAGACCATGATGAGATCGCCCGGGCTAAATGATAAGGAGTTGACAACAGCCATTGAGCCTCGGCTGATGATTATTATGACGCCGCCCAGCGACACCACGATACCGACGGTCTGCCACGCTTTTGGTTTTTGCCGTAGTAGTGGCCAGGCGAGCAGTAAAGTCACCGCCGGTCCCAGTTGGACGATCAATGTTATGTTCATTGCCGTTGTGGTATGTGCCGCCGTATACAACAGTGCGTTGAATCCAGATATGCCTAACGCGGCCAATACTAACAGTGCCCTGAAACTGGGTTTAAGCATCGCTCGATCGCGATAGATATGGCGGTAGGCAAACGGCATCAGTACCACCAGAGCGCTTGCCCAGCGCCAGAATGACAAACTGAGCGGCGGGATGTCGTTGATGACGGCGCGGGCTAATACATTATTGCCCGACCAGAACAGCATGCAAAGTAACAATCCCGCATAGGCCAATAGATAATGTCGGTCGACTGAATGCATGGCTCGCTGCATTGTAGCGGATAGAAGAATTCTCTCGCGGCACGTGTTGCTGATAGAGTGAACCCATGAGTGTGGAAGACTCTGCCCAAACCCAGTTACCCCAGTACACCGGCGGCATGCCGCGGTGGAACACCGCGGATCTTCCGGTGCCACCGGATTTCAATTTCCGCAATGTTGTGGCGATTGTCGGACCGGGCACCATTGCTTTGTCGATGTCGATTGGCTTGGGTGAATGGGTGCTGGGGCCACTGGTTGTAACACAGTACGGGCTGTCGCTCTTATGGCTGGTTACCTTGGCGATCATTTTCCAATTGGCGCTCAATCTCGAGTTCATTCGCTACACGGTCTATACAGGAGAACCGGTAATCAACGGATTTATGCGGCTCGCCCCGAATCCTAAGTTCTGGGGTATGGCCTTTATCGTCTTGACGCTATGCCACGGGGGGTGGCCAGCCTGGGCGGCGGCGTCGGCAGCGCCATTGTTCGCGGGTCTCAAGGGTCACCTGCCGGGGCCAGGTGACGAGGCAGCCATGCTGGGATTTGGGATTATGAACTTCCTGATCTGCGCTGGAATAATAGCGGTTGGCGGAAAGATCGAAAGGACGTTAGAGATCGTCAATTCTGTCATGGTGATTTTCATTTTCGGATTTCTGCTGTTTGTTTGCGTAGCCTACGTGCCGGCCGAGACCTGGTGGGCGGGGATCATCGGTTTTGTTGGGTTGACCGAAGAGTATCGGTTCAATCTCATCCCCGACGGAGCGAGTTTCGTACTGCTCGGTGGCTTTGCCGCGTTCGCCGCCGGCGGGGGCATCGCAAATCTAACGGTGAGCAATTACGTTCGCGACAAAGGCTACGGGATGGGTAGTCTTGTCGGTTATATCCCCTCGGCCGTTGGAGGGAAACAGATCAAGGTCTCTCCGGTTGGGAGCGTCTTTGCGACTACTGAATCAAACCTTCGCCGTTGGCGCGATTGGTGGAAGTTTGTGTTCTCAGATCAGATTGTGGTGTGGGCGTTTGGCTGCTTCGTCGGCATGTTTCTTAACTGCATCCTTGCCGCTCACGTTATTCCGCAGGGTACTGAGTTGAGCGGCCTGTCCATCGGCGCCTTCCAAGCTGAGTACCTGAGTAAGGAAGGTGGTGCATTGCTCGGCATAGTTACGCTAATCAACGGATTCTGGATATTATTCGGTAGTCAATTGGTAACCATCGATGCGGTAGTGCGGTTAACTACAGATGTTTTGTGGGGTATGAGCGAACGGGTGCGCCGGTTCGCAAAAGAAGACATTCGACGTGTGTACTACGGTCTGCTCACGGTATTAGTTGTTTGGGGATGCGTTGCGATCAACGTTGCCCAACCAAAGGCTTTAGCGCTACTGGCGGCGAACGCGGCAGGCTTTATTCTGGTCGTCAGCGGGATCAATATACTGGTGCTTAACTATAAGGTGTTGCCGCGCGCGGTCCAAGGAGCGTGGTGGTTACGTGGATTGGTTGTTGGGGCGATTCTTTTTTATGGTGCGTTTTTTCTCCGCAATGTGGCAGATATCGTTTTTTAGACTTCCGGGTTTTGATCGGCGAGTCGGCGCGCGATAAATGACTTCATCAGAGCTAGTGCGTGGCTCGTGTTTGGTCCGGGACTTCTCATGAATGCGCGGGGCTCTCCCGGGTATTTGGCAAACTCAATTAATCCACCGGCAGCGGCATAATGTTCGACGAAGCGTTCCGCGACACCCGGGGTGATAAAACTATCGTTGGCGCCTTGGACCAATAGCACCGGCGGCATTGTCAAGTTTTCTCCCCGCTCAAGCATGAGCTGAGGATTTGCCTCACGCATGCCTGCCTCATCGACGAAATAACGCGAGGTCGCCGCCGCTAAGTCAGCATCGCCTTCAGCTTCGGCACGCAAAAAACGGGTCAGCGGATCGATCGGCACCCAACCGGCGATCAGGTAGGCCAGATTTGCGTCGGCGTTTCTCCCCGCATCCAGCGGAATACTGTTATAACGAAGATCACGCGGCCGCATAGCACTCAACATGAGTTGATGGCCGCCGCTGGAGATCCCAAGACCGCCGACCATATGCGCGCTGGTGTTGAAATCTTTCGCATGCGCCTTTAACCAGCGCGTCGCGTAGTTGATGTCGGTAACGGCAGCGGGGTAGGGCGCATCGACCGATGAATGAAAATCTATTGCGACCACGACTAAACCGGATGCTGCAAGCGGTTTGATAATGTCCGTGTCGCGCATGCGGTCAAAACGTTCCCATGCACCGCCATGCACTTCAATTAGGGCAGGAAACGGGCCCATGCCGTCCGGTTGCCAGACGTGCGCAAGCCAACTACGCGTCCTATCGCGACGATATTCGATGTCGTATGAGCGTACCTCATAGCATGCGAACTCGTTGTAGTTCCATCGGCGCATCGTGTCTTCCTATCGTCCCGGCGTACCCATCAACCCATTAGCAGGTAGTTGTTATATCATCAGCCATTCGACAGCGCATTCGGAGGATCCTGTGGCAGACGAGAACGGTACCAACGAACAACCGCATGAGCATTGCGGGATTTTTACTATCGGCGGTCCCCAGCCTATTATGGGCACCTGGCGCGATATTACTTTCGAACCTGTGCGGGACAACATCTGGACGGTTAGTGAGGGGATTTACCGTTCTGTCTTCCTGGAGGGTGAAAAGGGTGTCGTTGCCTTCGACACGCTGACTACACCGGGTACTGCTCGTGCCTATGCTGGAGCAGTTGGCCGCGCTTTTCCAAAGAAACCCATCCATACGATCGTTTATTCGCATGAACATCTGGATCACACCGGATATGCGGCCGATCTAGCACCGAATGCCGACATCATCGCGCATGACTATGCCAACCGCGTCATCGTCGGACGGCAGTCAGACGGCCAAATGCCCGCCACCGAGGTGTTCAACGGCGAGCGGAAGTCCTATTCCATTGACGGCTGTGAATTTGAACTGATCTACCCGGGACCGACCCATGGCGACGGCAACATTGCGGCATATTTCCCGGCCAGCAAAGTGCTGTTCATGGTTGATACCGTGGCGCCCGGCGTGGGCTACACGTTTTTGCCGGACTGGCACCTGGCGCACTATATTCCAGTGATGAAACGTTTTCTTAGCCTCGATTGGGATTTATTCATTCCAGGGCATTTCTGGGCGATCGACCGGCAGCAGTTCAACGACATATTGGTTTTTTGGGAACAGTTGTTCGACTACTCGCAGCAAGCTGTACTCGACGGCGTTGATCCCCACGATTGGGATGGACTTAACAAATACACCGATGAAAAACTCGGCCCGATCTGGCGCGATCAGTTTCGCTATTACGAGTACATGGCGATGAATTTGCAGCGCTACATGCAACACTACATTTCGGGTGGATGGGGTATCGAAGGCAACATGACGCCCGATACATCACCGCTTTAAAGGCGAGGAGGACATCACAATGAGTGAAAATCGCGGACATTTTACTTCGGATGTAGCCCAAGTCTACCTCGCGACGGAGCCGGAAATGCAAGCCACGTCTGTGGGTGATCGTCTCTGGACAGTGAGTGACGGTAACTGTCGGACTATGTTTGGCGAAGGTACCGAAAGCGTGATCGCTTGGGATACGTTCGGTACGCCAGGACGTGCGCGTGCGTATAAACGTGCGATCGAGGCAGTGATTCCCGGCAAACCTATCAATACTATTATTTATACCCACGATCATCTTGACCACGCGGGTTTTGCCGACGATCTGGCGCCAGACGCTACCATCATTGCCGATGAGGTCTGCGCTAAGGTACTCAAGCTTCGTGCCGCTGAGGGGCAGCTTGCGCCCACGCAGGTCCTAACGGGAAACGAGCACGAAATGAACATCGACGGACTGGAGTTTACGTTGCTGAATCCCGGCCCCACCCATGGCTCCGGCAATCTGGCGACCTATTTCGCGGCCGAGAAAATTTTATTTTCTTCCGACACTATCCTAGCCAACGCGAAGTACGGGTTCATGCCTGATTATCACTTCACCAAATTCCTGGACTACATGCGGGGTTTTCTCGAACTTGATTGGGATACCTTCGTCCCTGGGCGTTTCGATCTTAGCGATCGCGCCGGTTTTGAGCGCGGATGCGATTTTCTCGAAGCCGTGAGGACCGAATGCCAGAATGCATTCGTGGAGTTCGTGCCAATTTGGCTTTATGAACCGATGAAAGGTTACGTGAGCGCGAAACTGGCTGACGAGTTTGGTGATTTAGAAGGTTTTGACGATCACATCGGTCAAATGTCGGTCCGTACTGTTCACCATTACCTTATGGGCGGATGGGGGTTGGAAGACACGCCAGAGCCGTCGGTGATGCTAGCAGATGAGGTGAGCTTGTAGTTCCACGCGACTAGGAACCCACAGTTCTCTCGCTTGATTGCCTGACGCTCTGTCGCGGGCGTCGTCCCCGCGAAGACGGGGATCCGGGGATGGAAAGTAGAAAAAGTAGCGCCCGCGTTTAGCTAGAAAGAACTTTCGCCGCCCTGGTACGCCTTGATTGGGACCCCGGACAGAGGTTCGCCGGCGTCTCTACCTACCCGGTAGGTCTCCTGGAAGTAGAGGGAGTGGGTGCGCTCCTGGTTCATGAAGTGTGGATGCATGGAGCAGACCATATTTTCGGGAAGCACAAAGTTGAAGCCTTCGCCGATTCGAGGCATCTCGATCATGGTCATGCCGATTGAGTGTCCGCAGACGTGACCGGAGCGGTAACCGCGGTCGAAGATCGGTTTCATGCAGGCATTGCTCGCTTCCTCCGCGGTGGTTCCCGCTTTCATGTGCTGCTTGGCGAGTTCATGAAATTCTTCATAGGCGGTCATCATTTCTTTCGTCGTGTCGTCCATGCCTGCGGGAAACATGGGGCGGGAGAATTCGACCCAGTGACCGCCTTCGCCCGAGATCTCGAGCCCGTACATGAGACCATCCGTGTCCTGAACGGGACGGTTAGTGGGCAAGATCATTTGCGGTTCGAGCCGCCCATTAGGTCCGATCTGCACCATGTCCATGGTGTTGCGGGCACAGCCGGCGGCCGAGAATGTGCGTTCCGCGACGCCCATCAGTTCCCCTTCGGTTTTGCCTGGTTGGTACGCCTTGATAACGTCAAGTACTCCTTGTTTGTTTATGTCCATCGAGTGACGCACCGATGCAATTTCCGCCTCGCTTTTCTCAGCTCTGGCGTAATCAAACTGAGTTTCGAAATCGATGATATCGAAATCCTTGGCCGCAAGGGCCGAATAATCGCGAACATTGATAACGTATTGGAGCCCGTAAATCCCGAGGCGTTTGACGCCCTTTCCAGCGAGATAATCAGCCATCCATTCACCACAGTGCGCGGGAAACTCTCGATTTTCGATAAACGTCGAAGAATGATCGCCGACCCAGGTGGCTTCGCGCGGGAATACGCAAACTGGGTCTTCGTCGGCGCAGATCACTACGTAGGCGTAACGATGCAGGATCAGAAAGCCACACATGTAGCGTACCGCGCCCTCAAAGCCTGTATATTCACTGCCGCTGACGACCAGCGCGTCCAGGCCTTCTTTAGCCATGGCGTTACGGATATTGCTGTAACGGCGTTCGATCTCAACCTGATCAGGGTGAAAACGGTTTACATAGTTGGTCATTTTCTACATCCTCGTAATAAATTTAGCTTTGGAGCGGGGTTTGATCATTTCGGGTATTCCAATGTCCATGACGCCTCCAGTCCTTTCACCAATGCTGCACATGTTTCGTTTATCGGGCAGGGTATCCCGTGCTCGGCGCCGATCTTCGCGATCCCGGCGTTCAGGGAGTCGATTTCGGTGTAGCGCTGGGCCATCACGTCTTGCAGCATGCTTGGCGGATGGTAATACGCTTTCTCTCGACCGTAATTGATCAAATCTTCCGGATCACTATCCAGCGTAACACCCATTGCCTCGGCAACAGCCACACCTTCTTTGACCAACGCCGACATCACTTTGCGCACGCCTTCCTGATCGCAGGCGACGCCATGAGGCAGTTGCGTCAAGGCGGCTAATGCATTGGACGCGGAGTTGAAAATCACTTTCACCCACTGCGCGCCACGCGCGTCCTCCATGGCCAGCGTTTCCATTTCGCTTCGGTTTAGTGCATCAGCCAACTGTTCGACCTCGGCCATGCCCGCTGGTTTTGGGAGAAAGGGTCCTATCCAGGTTTTCCCGCCCGCATCGTGGTTACAGACACCGGGTTCGGTAATGTGGCCAGCAGGAAAAATCGTTCCTTGGATCACTCTCGGTACGTACTCGGCGACGACCTCTTCGTTGCCAATGCCATTCTGGATGGAGCACACCGCGCCGTTTTCGAAAATATCAGCGGTTGCCTGCATGGCCGCATGGGTAAACATGGCTTTGGTAGATACGATCCCCAGCTCGCAGTGCGGAATCTCGGTGGCATCCGTCCGGGCGTTTATCGGGGCAACGAAATCGCTCAAACCGGTTAGTCGCAACCCGTTTTTGTTGATTGCGGCTACGTGCTCTTGGGCTACGTCGTAGGCCCACACCTCGACGTCATCAAGCTTACCTAGATGAGCGGCGTACAGACTACCGATGGCACCACAACCGACGATACAAACTTTCATTTTTTCCCCCAGACATCTCTGCCGTATTTTCCCCAACTCGCTTCGTGTGCTTTGACTAGGCGGTACATGGTCTCGTGATATGGTGCCGGTATACACGCCTTGGCGGCTTCGCGCACGATTGCGCCCGTTATCCAGTCTATTTCGGTAAAGCGTTTGGCACGCACATCATCCAGCATGGACGGGATGTGGGCGTATTCCTCGCCGCTGGTGCTGCCTCTATTTACCGCACGATCGTTCATTTCCCAGGGGGCATCGGCAAGTGTGACACCGCGGGCGGCCGCAATGCGTTTGGCTTCATCGATCATGTTGAAAACCAGATGCCCGAGAT
>CAZBOQ010000298.1:0-11933 GCA_964493555.1 uncultured Gammaproteobacteria bacterium
TGGGAGGGGGTGGGGTGGCGGGCCAGCAGACATTTGGATCCTCGCTAACCTCATCCAACCCGGTTCCAAACACAACCTCTGCATCGCTAAAAACACCCAGCCTCAGACATCCAATGCTTGGCGTTAGCGGGGAAAGAGCCACGTTAAATGACTGTCGCTTACGTGCCTCAACTCCAGAGAAACGGAACTTCCCGTTCTGCCTAACCGCTAACCAGGTTCAGTCGCGACTCCGATAACCAACGCCGTAGAGCAATTGTAAACAGCGCTCTTCGTTCCCAAACACCAATTAATATCATTACTCTTCTGTGGCCGATACATCGGTTCTTCCCTTTCGTTCCGATTGCATACGCAGCGCCCACAGCTGCTTTTACCACAACAGTCGTTGTAGGAAATAACGTAGTCCTTACCATCGGCAGGATTACTGCAAGTTCCGATCCACGTAATGGGTGAAGGCTCAGTGCCAGGGGGACACGCCGTTTGCGAACCCCCACAGCAACTGCACAGGAACCCATCGATCGCGCAGTGACGCCAATAGTCACAACTGCTCGGATCACCGGGATCCTCTGGGCTACGGACACGAGCCTCGCTCTCAGCGCGCGCCACCGGCAACAGCGGTAAAGCAGCGCCGCCGACCATAGCGATGCCAAACCTGGACAAGAAGCTACGACGTGAACTCCGGCGAGCGACAGTACGAGAGAGTATTTCAGAATAGCGGTCAAACCAGTTCATGCGGCAACCTCGTCTTCGATCATGGTATTTGTATGATGGTGGGTGTACTACCATAAGAAAGCTCTACCGTGCGCAGGTGCTGGAGGGTGAGCGCGTCGTAGACTTGGAGAGCAGGTGTTTCAATACTGACGGTATAGAGAAGCGGTTGGTCATCGTTGCTTATTTGGATCGACGTAAAGTGGCGCTCAACCGCGACACGCTGCAATTGCTCATGGCTGTTGATATCGAAAACCCAAATCTCGGTACCAGGATTTTTATGTGTTCCCGGCCCGCCCTTTTGCATCGAAACGTACATGCGACCGGTGCCAGCATGAATGGCGAATAACTGATAACCGCCGGGCCGCCAACCGGCGGTATCGGCCTCTCCGCTGTGTAGCGCCCAGCTTCCGAACTTCGGTGTATCACGAGCACCATCCAGCGTGTACACCACCCCTTCATAGGATAGAAAATACCAAGTGCTACCGATCCGCACCGCGTCCTCGTTAACCAGCACCTCCGGAGCATCAAACATCGGTTCGCTTTGGTTTCGTGACACTACATTACCAGTCGCTCCCAGTGCCAGCGTTAGGACACTGCCATCGCCGCACAACATGTTGATGGTCCGTGGCCCAGTTGGATAAACAAACGCACAACCAGGTGTCGACACTTCGCTGACCAATTTTCTCGCCGCCAGATCTACGATCGTCAGAGAGTGCGCGGGAGTGAAGTTATATTGACCGAGAAAACGTCCGTCGGTGGTCAGTGCCATATTGTTCGCGGTAGGTACGGAAAGCAACTGCTTGGGCGGCAGAATTACTTCGCCATCCATGGAGAGTGTTGTCGGATCGTAAATTGACAAAACATCGGTGCGTTCACCGCGGGTACCGCGCGAGTAAAACGTATCTGTCGAATAGATTGCGCTATGATCGTCTGGAAGTTGCAGTGCATCGTGAAAATTCCCCCCAGATATCATGCCAAGCACCGTGCCGATATCAGCGTCTATCAGATAAGCGCGCCCATCGACCATATTCATAAACGCAATATCGTTTACCCATACCCAATGGGGACCAGGCTTCGCCGGCAGTGAGACAACACTCATCGTTTCCAATGGAAGCGCTGCGTGACTATTTACCGTAAGGGTGAGAACAACAACGGCGACAAAGTTATTTAGTTTCTGAACCATATGCGTTTTCCTGGATCGTTACGCGTCAGCGTCTTGCCTAAATCCGATAATGCAGCAACCCGCCAACTCCTTCAATTGATATTCCCTCAGGTAACCGGAGTGGCCGTCGGGCTGTTGAGTGTAGATTCCAGGCCGCCCACCTCTACCCACTTGTCGACCATCTCCTGTGAAATATTCATGTCCGATACTAGGGACTCCACGATTCCATCGGCGGATAGTTCTTTTTTCTCGGCCACGCCATCAGATTTTATGAACTGCAGTAACCCGATCTGAATATGTGTTTTTCCCGGCTGGTGCCGAAGGACGTAAACGCTGTTATTAAAAGGGCTGCGTGTTCGAGACTCTTCGTAGGCAAGCTGGAAAAACGCGAGATCAGAATCATCCATCAATCGGCAAGGCATGGGCTCAGGGCGAATCGCCGACTCAAACCAAATGCGGAAACCGTCTTCCACCGGCTCGACCTCGATATTGATCTCCGCATGCGGGTGTACGTATCGGCCGCCGCTCTCCAGAGGCAATACTTGATTGCTCAGTATCGACGCGTCGGCAAGCCATTTTTTGCCGTCTATCTCCACCCTCACCGTACCATGGGTTCGTTCGCCCAAATCAAGCATAGATGCGGCGACGCGTTGGGCATTGAACCCGCATGCATTGATAATCGTAAATAACGCATTCGAACCGGGCCAACATGTACCTCCGGTGCCATGAGCAAGCCAGTTGGTGAAATACTTTTCAGCGGAATCACCAGGCAGCGGATTTTCCTTCAACCGCAAACCGATCATTTTAGTTACGTTTTCGAATGGGATGTTGAAGCACCAAGCCTGGTAGAGCGCATTCAAACCAGCAAGTGTGACTGGCGGCGGCTGGGTGAAACCCAATTTAGCGAGAACCTGCTCCTTTAAGCCCTCAGATAGATGCTCATCCCCCATCCCTTCACTCCGAATCATGATCCGTCGCCCCCCAGATTAAAGCCTGGTCAGATAATCTCCAATAGTTCAGGCAATGACGAATGAGAATACGCCATTCTGTCGACACCTGCGGCCGAGAGCGCCGCCGAAGTGCCAGCGCCGGTCAGTACGCCGATGCTAGCCACTCCCGCGGCACGGCTAGCCTGCACATCCATCAAAGAATCACCGACGTAGACGGCTCGCTCGGCGGAGACCCCAAGAAGTTGCAGACATTTGAGTATCCCATCCGGCGCAGGTTTGCGCTTCTCAACGTCGTGGTTGGTGATAGTAACTTCGAAATACTCACCCAAGCCCGCACCGTGCAAAATACTAGTAGATTCACCACCGGTAACCAGCGCTAGGCGCGCTCCCGCAGTCTTCAACAAATTCAGAGTGGCATCCACTGCATCGTATGGGCGACCGTGTTCGGCCATGATGCCCGGTGCAATTCGTCTAGCCTCCTGGATCATCCGTTCGATTACGTCCGCGCGGCTCGGAGTATCCTGAGGGACCACTTCGGTCCAAAACATACTGCCTTCGTTCAGCGACCGGTAGACAATCTCGCGTGACATCGAGTGTTCGAATTCACCACTACTACCTTTGGCGATCAGCCAAAAAGCCTCGATGGTATCAACCAATGTGCCGTCAACATCGAAAATGACGGCGCTTACTTTCAGCGGTTTACTGTGCTCAATATGCAAAGCATCGCCGTCGTGCAATTCGAGTTCGTGGCGCAACGGAATGGCGGCGATCACCTCTATTTGCTGTGCAGGATAACCGGCAACTTCCGGATAAACGATCGCGGCTGTGTACCGACCAGCAACTGATATAGGATAACAGCGACAATCGCAGGCGCCGAAGGGCGCACCATCGATGCGATAACCATCGGTATTTTTCAGCAACTGCCAGACCGACAACGCAGCCGGCGAATCCACCTCCAAGTTTAGTGTCCCCGGATAAGGATCAATCCCCAGTCGCTTGATGAACGCGTCCTTCACCCAATCAAGTTGCGTAAAATCGACGCCCTTACCGATACCTGAGGTAACACGAGCTGTGATCGCGGACATGCGTGCATTATGGCGATGACACCATTACGGCGCCAGTCGCAGTGCCCCACCATTTCGCGAACACGAGTGATCATTATCTCGATCCTCTAATACCGTCGCGCCGGCAGACAGGATCAACCAGAAACTAAAGAGCTTTAGCTATCTCCTAGCTCGAACTTGGCGCCATCACGATCCGCGAACCTAGCACTTAAATCGTCGTTTTGGACCACACACATGGCATCTTCTATTTCGGCACGTAACACCGCTGAGACACTTTGTTCCGCACGCGAATCCAGTGCACGCTTCGCCAAGGCCAGCGCAAAAGAGGAGTTCTCGGCAATCTTCTCTGCCAACCGCAGCGCTGAATCCTCGAGCAGCTCCGGCGGCACTACCTGATTGACCAGACCCCATTGTTCCGCCTTAGCAGCATCAATGAACTCCCCAGTGAAAATAAGCTGCTTCGCCCGCCCGGCGCCGACCAAGGTCGCCAACAATTTGCTCGCTGCATTGGTCACGGTCAATCCCAGCGTTATCTCCGGGAAACCCAGCTTCGTGCCGACCGCGGCAATCCGAAGATCACAATTCATTGCCCATTCGCAACCACCACCCAGGGCATACCCATGGATCGCAGCGATGATAGGTTTAGCAACGGCCAACATCGTTGTCGTCACTGCCTGAGCCGCCTCAAGTTCGCGCCGCGCTGTTGCCTCGTCCGGATATTCGTCTTCCAAGTCTTTACCCGAACAAAAAGCGCGGCCTGCGCCTTTAACGATAATCACCGCTACGTCTTCTTCCCCACCTAGCATTTCCAGCGCAACCCTTACCTCGCGAATCATCTGCCCATTCAGCGCATTAAGTTTTTCCGGACGATTCAAACAGACGATCCCTGTCGCTCCACATCGTTCTATTAATACCGTTTGGAAATCCATCGGGAGCACGCTAACGAAAATAAGGAATAACCTGTTCGCCGAAAATGCGAACTGTTTCACGTGGATCTGGACCGAGTGGCCCACCGACAGAGACTTGGGTAACACCAGCGTCGGCGAGCATCTCTATTTTCTCTATCGCCACCTGTGGTCCGCCGACGACGGCAAGCCCATACATGTCAGGACTTACTAGCTCTCGTGCCTTTGCATAATCACGCCTGTCGATCAGTGCAGCGATCTCTTTGAAGTCGCTACGCTGCAAACCAACTGTGTTGAGCGCCTCCTCTTCCAGGTAATAACCGAAATAGGCGAGAATATCTTTGAGCTGGTCGGTATCGACATCACGACCATCTTCACTGATCGAGAACCAACCGCACCCACAAATATCAACCTCAGGCGGCTGCCGACCTGCGCTGTTAACCCCGTCTAAAATCCTCCTGACCATCAGCGCTGCGGATTCGGGCGGCGTCACCATCGGCAGGCTACCATCACCAATTTCACCGGAAAGTGCCAATGCGTCAGCTTCGAACCCGGAAACATAGATCGGCACCCGATCACGTTCCGGCTCGAAACGGAGATAGCACTGGTCAGACCAGTGAAACTCATCGCTTTCAAATTCGACAATTTCACCACGCCATACCCGGCGCATTAACTCGACCGCTTCTCGCACCCGCGTAACCCGATCGGTCACTTTAATGCCCATCCACTCAATCATTTTTTCGGTATGCATGCCGAACCCGAGTGCACCGCGTCCTTTACTCAAACGGTCTAGGGTAGCCATAAAAGTAGCCGTCTCTCCTGGAGAGATGCCGTACGGTTCCGCGCCATTCGGGCCGACGATGATGCGTTCCGTGTTTTCTGCCAACGCAACGAGAATCGGCCAAGCGTGATACATAAACTTATCGCTAGGGAACCATGCATGATCAAAGCCCGCCTGCTCTGCAAGGATGCCAAGCTCTACGATCTCTCGCGGTGTGCCCAGATGTTGAATCAACCGGATGCCGAAACGCATTGCTGATGTCCTCCCGATTATTTAGAGTGATTCTACCTCAGTGATCAACGATTTCACTTTCAAAATGCGGATAAGGTGGCAGAAAGATTATCAGCACACATACACTGACCACCAACCCCGTGGCGAGTAACAACATATCAACGTAGCTGCCGCGAGCATCATAGGCGTTACCGTATACAATCGGTCCTAGCGACGCACCGAGCATAAACGCCATGAACAGCAGCGCGTATATCTGACCAAACGCCCGCAGCCCGAAATAACGACTGGTAAGAAACCCCAATAGGTCGAGTTCAGCACCAATGCTGATGCCTACCAACATCACCGCTACGAGTGCGCCCAATCCATCGGCTCCCACCCCGAGCAGCAACAATCCGCTCGCGGAAAGCAGTAAGCACACCAAGGTGACGCGCGGTGCGAAGAACCGATCAACAAGGTACCCGATTACCAGTCGCGCAATCACGATCATCAATCCCATGCTTGAGAAAATCAGTGCCGCGCTCTTGGGTTCCATTCCTCGGTCTGTAAGCATCGGTATCAGGTGAGACATAAACCCGTAGAGACTGAACGCTAGGACGCCGAATGTCGCTAGCAACAGCCAAAACGCGCGTGTTTGTAGAGCCTCTGCGCGGGTGTAGCCCGTGTACACGGATGTTTGGCCAGTCACCGGAGACTCAGCACCGCCGTCAGGACTTAAGCCCATCTCACCAGGATGTTCACGAAACACCATTGCTACCACTGGAAGCGCAACAACGACAATAATGGCAGCAAGTGCGTAATAAGCACTGCGCCATCCCGAACTATCGATCAAATACTGGACCAGCGGCGGCACGTACATGTAACCAACCCCTGCGCCGGCAACTACGATCCCGATCGCCAACCCGCGACGCCGATCGAACCATGCCGAAATGGTGCGGAAATATGGCAGCGCGTTCGCCCCCGCGCCCAGTGAACCACACACAACGAATATCAGTAGGAGGTGCCACAGCTCGGAAATAAGAGGTACCGCGGCGAGACACAATGCGACAGCTAACATTGATGGTATCAGCACACGCCGGCTACCAAAACGATCCACCAGCGCGCCGATAACGGGAAAGACAAGGGCTAGCGTCAACGTGAACAAAGTCAGTGAAAAACTGACCTCTCCACGATCCCAGTCGAACTCCTCTCCCAACGGTTTTATAAACAAGCTCATCGAACCGTAAACAAACTGGCCAGGGTTGGTAGACATGCCGACGATGGATGCGCCGACGATCCACCAACCGTAAAAGATGCTCTTGCCGTTCATATCGATCCCGGAAACTCATCGTAAATCGAGGAACCAAAGGATAGTCTATATGGAAGCATGGCGCGCTTGTAAAGCCTTATTGTTATTGTAAACTCCGGAGCTACTGTCCGATGAAGGCCCAGCCAATGAAAGCATCAGATTTATTCGTGAAGTGCTTGGAAACCGAAGGCATAGAATACATATTTGGTGTCCCCGGCGAGGAAAATGCTGATTTCATGATGTCGCTGGAGGAATCGGAGCAGATAAGATTTATCCTTACTCGTCACGAGCAAGGCGCCTCATTCATGGCTGAAATCTACGGTCGTCTGACCGGGAACCCGGCCGGTTGTCTTGGCACGCTCGGCCCGGGTGCAACAAATCTCATAACCGGCGTAGCCGACTCGAACATGGACCGGGCACCGATGCTCGTACTCACGGGTCAAGGAGCATCGACGCGTTTGCATAAGGAATCACATCAGGTGATGGACGTGGTCGGCATGTTTGAGCCGGTGACCAAATGGGCGCAGACCGTCTTTCACCCTGACAATATTCCTGAGATCGTACGCAAGTCAGTGCGTCTAGCGCGCACCGAAAAACCCGGCGCCGTGCATATCGAGCTACCGGAAGATCTCGCTAAACAGCAAACGACAAAGACACCACTGGAACCGGTTCGCTTTCGCCGTGCCGTCGCAGATGACAAGATCGTCGACCGCGCCTTCGACGCCATCAAGAAAGCCAAGCGGCCGGTCATCCTCGCCGGCAACGGGTGCATCCGCCGGCGCGCGAGCAAGCAGCTGCGGATGTTTAGTGAAAAAACCGGGATTGGCGTTGTCAGCACTTTCATGGCGAAAGGCTGCGTCGACATGGATGCCGATTACTGTCTCTACACAATTGGTTTGCAAGGCAAAGACTTTGTCTTTCGGGCGATCGCCGGCGCCGATCTCGTGATCACGCTCGGCTTCGACATGGTGGAGTACCATCCGATGCTGTGGAACCCGGGTGGTGATAAACCAATCGTCCACATGGACTTTCTCCCAGCCGAGATCGACGAGAACTACCATCCCGGCATCGAGGTAGTCGGTGATCTTGCCCATACCTTGTGGATGCTTAATGAACGAGTCAATGCCGCCAATGGTTTGTCCTGGGACCTGGCATATCAAGCCGACACACGCTCGGAGATGACCAAGGAATTCGAGGAACACAAAGAAGACGACGCCGAAGGCTTGATTAAACCCCAAAAGGCACTGTGGGATGCGCGCCAAGTGATGGGTGCTAACGATGTGCTGCTGTCCGACGTCGGCGCTCACAAAATGTGGATCGCCCGGCATTACCAATGTCACGAACCTAATACCTGCCTCATCCCGAACGGCTTCTGCTCCATGGGTTTTGCCCTACCGGGCGCGATTGCTGCCAGTCTGGTACACCCGGAACGGCGCATTCTTGCAATTTCAGGTGATGCTGGGTTTCTCATGAATGTGCAGGAAATGGAAACCGCCAAACGGCTCAATTCCAACATCGTCGTGATGGTCTGGGAAGATCGGATGTACGGCCTGATCGCGTGGAAGCAGACTAATGAATTCGGCAAGCACACAGATCTTTCCTTCGGCAACCCAAAATTTGATCTGCTTGCGGACTCTTTCGGCTGGCACGGCCACTTGGTGTCCAATAGCCGCGACCTACAGGGTACACTAGAGACGGCATTTCAAGAGTCTGGACCCAGCCTCGTTGTAGTTCCTATCGACTATAGTGAGAATGCCAAATTGACTAAGCGGTTGGGGAATATTGAGATTTCGATATAGCCTGTAGATGCGACGATCGGTACAGCGGCAAACCCACATCAACCTCGCGTTATCTAGAATCATCACCGTTACCAAAAACGCTAAGATACTCCTGCGCAGCACTTCCAACGCGTAAACTACCGGAAGCATCAATCCGGAAGCAGCAACAACTACCTAGCCAGTCCGATAATCTCCGCTGTCGAGTAGACAGTGACACGGAGAGTAACCGCGAGCGTGAGTGACAGGCTCATGCTCATCATGGATATCTAAACTCGAAGCGGACCTAGACTGAACGGCTGTCACAAACTAACCTCTCTGCCATGGCGAGAATCGTACTGGGTATAGGCACCTCTCACAGTCCGGGCATGACCTTGCCAGCCGATCGCTGGGGCCGAAGCAGAACGGGTGATCTGGTCGATATCAAACGGATCGATTACCGCGGCGAGGTGTATTCCTATGATGAGCTGTTGCGACTTCGCCGCAGCGATTATCTCGTTGAACAGAACACACTGGCTACCAGAAAGTCGGCTTTTGCCCGAGTGCAGGAGTGCCTCGCGCTGTTATCTAGAAAACTCGAAGAAGTGCGTCCGGATGTCCTGGTCGTAATCGGTGACGACCACATGGAGTTTTTCAAAGCAGATCTCCAACCACCGTTCGCCGTTTACTTCGGAGAATCCATCATTAATCGCGGCATCAAGTCGAAAAATATAGCGAACCTTAGTCAGGATCTGCAAACCATCTTTAGCGGTTACCAACCGCCGCACGACCAGCAATATCCGTGTGAACCGATACTGGCACGGCGGATCATCGAGCAGGCTGTAAACGACGGACTGGACATTGCCGTCAGTGGTGAGGAACCGATCGGTGCTAATGGAAAACGCGGGATCGGCCATTTCATCGGTTTCATTTATCAACGCGTCTTGAATGGGCAACCGATCGATTTAGTCCCGATAGTTTTAAACACCTACTTTCCACCTAATCAACCAAAAGTTGACCGTTGTTTCAAATTGGGGCGTTCCATCGCACGTGCGGTAACGGCATGGGAGTCACACAAAACCGTTGCCATCGTCGCCTCCGGAGGACTCACGCATTTTGCAATCGATGAAGAACTGGATCGCCAAGTGCTCAACGCACTACAGAGGCGTGCCGTTCCTGAACTGCTCGACATACCTGAGAAAATCCTGGTTTCCGGGACCTCCGAAATCAAGAATTGGATTACGGCATGTGGCGCATTGATGGATTCGGAACTGAAAATGGAAGTTCTCGATTACATTCCTTGCTATCGTTCGGAAGCTGGGACCGGTGTGGGTTGCGCGTGCGCGATCTGGTCGTAGCACCATTCCTAAACGCTAAAAGGAAACATGGAGAGCGTCCAGCAAACCCCGCATAGCGAGCAGACAGTGAAGATCGTCGCCCTTGTCAGTGGCGCGCACTTCTTCAGCCATTTTTATCTGTTGTTATTGCCACCGTTATTTCCGCTACTACACACAGCGTTAGACGTAAGTTACGTGCAGCTCGGCATTGCATTAACCATGTTCGGCGTCACCACCGCTCTATTGCAACCCCCGGTTGGCTTTTTGGTGGACCGCTTCGGTGGCGGAAAGATTTTGATTGCGGCACTACTGCTGCAGTCACTGGCAATTGCAGCCATGGGCATCAACGGCAGTTATCTGGGGCTTTTGATATTCATGGGCATCCTCGGGATCGGTAACGCCGTCTATCACCCCGCCGACTACGCTATTTTGAGCAATACCATCGCAGGAAAAGTCATCGGTCGTGTCTTTTCGTATCACACCTTCGCCGGGTTTGTCGGATCCGCCTTAGCGCCGATCACGATCGTTTATATGAGTAGCATCATCAACTGGCGCACAGCGCTCGTTATCTGCTCGTTACCTGGATTCGTTGCAGCCTTGTACCTCAGTTTGCATATAGGCGCTCTTTCGCCACCGCGAACCGATCCGGACTCTGTCAATCATGAACCAAAAAAGTTCGCCAATAGCGTGAAAATTTTACTGAGAAAACCGGTATTGATGGGTGTTTTATTTTTCTTTTGTATACAACTGGGCGGCGATGGAATCGGCGCATTCGGCGTCTCGGTGCTGACTAACGGGTATGCCATGAGCCTGACGGCCGCAGCGACTTTGTTGACGGCTTACCTGTTCGCTTCACCCATCGGCGTGTTATTGGGTGGCTTGGTCGCCGACCGGATCGAACGGCACGACTACCTGGCTGCGGCCTGCATGCTGAGCGTCACTGTGCTGATTTGCCTGCTGGCGGGCTTTCGCTTTTCGGTTATCGAGATGGCATTACTGCTCGGATTCGCGGGACTGCTGAGCGGCGTCGTTACTCCGTCGCGCGACAAACTGATCTGGTCAATGAGTGATCCCAGGGACGCTGGCAAAGTCTTTGGCTTCGTCACCAGCGGGTTCACGCTGGCTAGCGTCGCCGCACCCCTTTACTACGGCATGCTGCTCGACGTGGTACCACCCAGATGGGTCTTTTGGAGTTCAGCGTTCTTTGCCATGGCCACAGCCTGCACAGTACTAGCTACCGGACATCTACGCCGCGATCAGAACGCGTAAACCGCATTGATTAAAGGAATCGCTTGAATGAAAAATGCCTCCGTGATCGACATACACGCACACTATTATCCGGAGTCGTATATCAAGCTCATTGAAAAATATGGCGGCGAGTTCGGTGCCCGCGTCGAGTATCCCAAACCGGATCACCCGATTATCCACTCGGCACCGACTGTAGCAGTACTAAGCCCAAGCTTTATCGATCTTGACGAACGCATCGCGGACATGGACAAAATCGGCGTGGATGTCCACGCCTTGTCCATGACCATGCCGATGATCATGTGGGCAGGCGATGCGCTTCGACGAAAACTCGTCGAAGCGCATAACAACGCATCGGCCGAAGCGCATGAGAGATATCCGCACCGGATTGTCAGCCTAGCTATGCTACCGTGGCATGACCCGGAAGAAGCGCTTGCCGAGTTGGACAGAGTGTCACAGTTACCCGGCTTTCGCGGCGTTTATTCGGAAACCCGCATCGACATGCAGCGGG
>CAZBOQ010000299.1:0-4074 GCA_964493555.1 uncultured Gammaproteobacteria bacterium
CGCTGATCGGCGCTAATTCCGCATGAATAACAGCTTTGCGCATTACCCATGCAGCGAACAGTGCGATCAAAACACCATTAACGGGCATGAAAAAATTGGACACCGCGTAGTCCAACAAGCTGAAGATTGTCTTACCCTCCAACAGCGGAATTGCATTCAGCGGATGAAAATCCTGCCATATGTTGAATGAGAATACCGAGCCTAACCCCACCAGCCACACACCGGCGCCCAGGAAGGCAGTTATTTTCATCCGTGTCGAGTTTTGTACTTCAATCAGGTAGGCAACTATTGGTTCGAGCATCCCCAACGCGGAGGTGAACGCAGCAAATAACAACAACACAAAGAACAGCGTGCCAAAGAATTGACCGCCCGGCATCTGACCGAACGCCACCGGCAGACTGATGACCGGCAGTCCGGCTCCATCCCCGCGATCCACCCCTGCCGCAACCACAAGTGGAAAAATTGCTACCGCCCCCATCAGCGCAACCACGGTATCGGCGATCGCAATAGTCCAAGCCGCCTTGGTCAGATCAACATCATCGCCCAAGTAGGAACCATAGGTCAGCAACAACCCCGCACCGACCGTAACGGAAAAGAATGCTTGGCCCAACGCCAACAAAACGCTTTCGCCAGTCAGCATTGAAAAATCGAGGTTAAAGAGAAATTGGAAGGCACGTGCGGAATCACCAGTAAGATTGGCGTAGATTGCGAGAATGATCACTAGCACAAATAGCGCCGGCATCAATACACTGGTCGCGCGCTCAAGCCCGCCCCGGACTCCTTTTCCAACAACAAAAGCTACACCTGCGACAAACAGCGTATGCCACATTATCAGTCGATACGGCGAGGCGAGCAGGCTATCGAAAGCGACACCAGCCTGTTCGCCGGTAAGACCGGCAAAAGACCCCGTAGCTGCGCGCACGATGTATTCCATAGACCAGCTGGCAATGACGGAATAAAAACAGAGCGCAATGGGTGGCGCGATAATGCTCATCCAGCCGAGCGCTTGCCAACCGCGGTGAGCCTGTTCGCCCTCGCAAAGCACTTCCATGGCCGCAACCGGACTACCGCGCCCGCGTCGGCCCAGCGCCAATTCCGCCATGACCAGTGGTATACCTATTACTAGCACAATCGCTAAATAAACAACGACGAATGCACCACCGCCGTTCTCGCCGGCGATGTAAGGAAAGCGCCAAAGGTTTCCAAGGCCAACGGCACCACCAACGGTAGCCATCAAAAAAGTCCATCGAGATGACCAGGTTTCTTGTTGTTGAACCATCAGTACTCGGCTCCGGATTCGTGTAGTCGCGATACCATACCGGGTTCCAAGGCATTGAGATACTGGGGTTATACCGGTCCCGCACGACACGAAAAGCTATCAGTGACCGCTAAAAAGGAAGCGATGTGATCAACACCTCGATCCCGATCGAGGGCGGCAGACTGGTTGGCTTGGCTCTAGCATGGCAATAGCCCGCCGCAGGATCCTGTCCAGATTATCGATACACTGCGCAGCACGCCTACAACCCAGACCAGACGAGGGCACGGATTTCTCCTATAATTTCCGGTACACCCAACAGGCTATGATTGAGGTTAGTCACCATGGCACAGACAATTACCTGGCCCACCGCCGACTTTAGCCGGATCCCTTACCCTGTCTTTTACGACGAAGCTATTTTCGCCGAGGAGCAACAGAAGCTGTACCGCGGCGCCGTATGGAACTACCTCGTCCTAGAGGCCGAGATCCCCAACGCCGGGGACTTCAAAACCAGCTACGTTGGCAACACACCGGTAATCGTGGCCAGAGATCACGACGGTAGCATCAACGCCTTTTTGAATCGCTGTGCCCATCGCGGCGCTATCGTCCAACGAGAAGAACGTGGCAATCACGAGGACTTCCGCTGTATTTACCACCAATGGTGCTACAACCTTAAAGGCGAGTTGACCGGCGTACCCTACCGGCGCGGCGTTAAGGGTGTTGGTGGGTATCCGGATGACTTTGACATGGGCAACCATTCATTGCAGAAGCTTCGGGTATCTTCGTATCGTGGCCTTGTCTTCGGCAGTTTTAGTACCGAGGTCGAGTCGATCGAGGACTATCTTGGTGAAAACTTGCGTGGCTACCTGGATAGCCGCTTCGAAAAGCCAGTGAAAGTGCTCGGTAACATGCGCCAGACCATCCCTTCAAACTGGAAGCTCTACTACGAGAACGTAAAGGATCCCTATCACGCCGGTTTATTGCATCTGTTTCACGCGACGTTCGGCATCTACCGATCGACGCAACGTGGCGGTGGTTTGATGAACGACAGCAAACACAGCTCGGTCCTATTCAACATAGGCGGTAAGTACGACAAGAAGGAAGCACGTGAACAATATGCCGGACAGGACAAATACAACGAGGACTACGATCTGTTCGACTCCTCTTTGATGTACGTTCATCCGGATCACGACGACGGCGTCGCCAACATGATAATGTCCATTTTTCCGAGCCTAGTGGTACAACAGATCCACAACACACTGGCGACACGGCATATCCGCCCAAGGGGCCCCGACAGCTTTGAGTTGTATTGGACTTACCTCGGCTATGAGGACGACGATGAAGAGCTGACTCAACACCGTTTGCGCCAGGCAAATCTGGTCGGACCAGCTGGCTATATTTCCATGGAAGACGGCGAGGCAACCGCCAGTGTGCAGCAGGCGATTAAAAACTCCGGGGACACCCATTCCATCATCGAGTTCGGCGGTCGTGGTCCAATAGAGGATACCGATAATCTACTGAATGAAACCTCCATCCGTGGATTTTGGCGCGAGTACGCACGACTCATGGGTTTCGAGGTGGCCAAAAGCGAGGCCGTAGCATGATCGAAATAGACCCGGGAGCAGTCTCCGGTGATACGTACCATAAGATCGTGGCCCTTCAATACGCATACGCACGCTGCATCGCGGACGATCTTTTAGAAGATTGGCCTGATTTCTTCGTCGATGAATGTCTGTACAAAATTCTGCCCCGAGAGAACAAAGAACGCGATCTGCCGCTCGCTATTATGATGTGCGACAGCAAAGGCATGTTGAAGGACCGCGTCCGCAGTCTTCGCGAAGCCAGTATCTACAACATTCACTTTCCTCTAATGCAAATTTCGAACATCGAAATAGTGGGCGAAGAAAGCGACATATACCACGTACGCGCAAACTATTCGGCTTACCAAACCTCCCAAGAGGGAGAAACCAGCGTATACAGCGTCGGCCAATATCACGATCAGGTGGTATTCGAAAACAGCCAACCACGTTTTAAGCAGAAGCTGGTTGTCCTAGATACCTATAACGTACCTAACCTATTGGCCGTTCCGTTGTAGGGTAGAACCACCTAGGCACCCCGAAACACGCCAACCGAAATCCAGGCAACTTAACAAGGAACATATCATGGGAATGGTAAACGGCGTCCATCATATCGCCATCCAAACTGGCAACATCAAGAAGCAAATCGCGTACTTTACCGATGTTCTAGGAATGGAGCTTACCGGGCTCTTCTGGATGCATGGCGTGATCGGCGCCTGGCACGCATTTCTACGACTAGACGACAGCGCCTACCTGTCGTTCGTAGAAATCCCGGAAAACAAGGACATTGAACCGATTTTCGGCGTTTCCCATGCACCTAGCCCGCGCGCTGCTTCCGCCCCTGGCACCATGCAGCACATCGCTTTCAATGTGAAAGACGATGATGCACTACTGGCGCTACGCGACCGGATCCGCGCGCGCGGGGTCAACGTCATGGGTCCACTAGCGCACGGTATTTGCAAATCAATCTACTTCGCTGGACCAGAGAACCTGACCTTGGAGATCGCCGCCAACGATCAGGTAATGGATGCGGAGATGTGGATCGATCCGGAAGTGGTCAAGCTCGCTGGCATTTATGCGGAAGAATTGGCTACCTACAAGCAGCCGGCAACGTTCACGACCCAAGGTGGCAAGGGGGCACAACCCCCACTGGACCTCGACAAACCCCAACTCGGCTACCCCAAGTATGTGCTAGACAAACTCATGAACACGCCCGATGCTGACTTGAACAAAGTCTATAGC
>CAZBOQ010000300.1:0-7789 GCA_964493555.1 uncultured Gammaproteobacteria bacterium
CGGCACGCTTGGTAAGCCGCCACCCATGCAACCAGCCATCCAGTTCGGATGGTGCGTTTTATCTTAGCTACCGCGTCGTCATACTGTTCCTCGTGCCGCACAACACTCCGCGGAAAAATAGATTAGAGAATGACACTGATATCCACAGTCGCAGGCTATTTCGGCTGTGCCTCCATTGCGGTTACATATTCATACAAAGCGTTGATTTCGGCTGACGATAAAATGTCGCCGTGCGGTGGCATGCTGTCGATTCCGTTACTGACGGAACTTACGAACCTGTCCTTCTCGCCTTTTGGAAAAGTGCGCAGATCGAAGGTGGACGCGCCTGTACTCACTAATTCATGGCCATGGCAACGCTGGCAAAACTGCCCATACAGTATTTTCCCTTCGCCAAGGGCATCGGCACCGTTAGCGCTGAAAAGCTGCACTGTACCGACCACTATCAATCCGAGGGTCCAAGTAAATCGGCGCTGCATCTATTGCCTTCGTTGTTACGGACGTTTGTGCAGGCGAAATACCGTCATCGAACCGCCCTTGTTCACCGTGGCAAGATCGGTGTAGGGGAGATTCCACGCGATGACACCACCGACGCCACTCACTACCGCCACATATTGTTCATTATCCAATTCGTAGGTAACCGGCGGCGCTATGATCCCGGAGCCCGTTTGGTAACGCCACAACTCCTCGCCTGTATGTGCGTCGCAAGCGATAAGTTCGCCAGTTTGCAGTCCAGTGAAAACCAGATCCCCAGCGGTCACTAAAGTACCGCCATTCGGTGGCGGATCAATCGCCATCTCCCAAACATACTTGCCGGTCAGAGGCTCAATTGCACGCAAACGGCCAGCCGCCGGTTCGGTATTAAGTCCGGGGAATTTGAACTCGGCTTTCCAGTAACTCGTGCCGCGCCGAAACGGCACATCGACCGGCTTATACAACATACCGAGTTCATTACTGTTCGCGTAAACTAAACCTGTGAGTGGACTGTAAGACGCGGGCGCCCAATTTTTACCACCAAGCACGGAAGGCCAAACTTCGACTTCCACACCGTACTCGAGGTTTTTGAACGAAGTCTTGGAACGGACCGGGCGACCGGTTTTCATATCGACGCGCTCCGCCCATGTCAATTTGTCCACATACTGATTAGCCCTTAATAGCTCCCCAGTTGCGCGGTCGAGGACATAAAAATATCCATTGCGGTTAACCTGGACTAATACCTTGCGCAGCTCACCGTCGACGGTCAGAGTTGCCAGGATAGGTTCGTTCAATCCATCGTAATCGTAGTTGTCGGCCGGCGTCGTCTGGTAGTGCCAGACCCACTCACCGGTTGTAGGCCGGAAAGCAATGATCGAGTTGGTGTATAGGTTGTCGCCGGGTCGGTCGACTGCGCTCCATGGACTAGGGTTACCGGTACCCCAATAGACCAGATCCAACTCAGGATCGTAGGAGCCGGTCAACCACGTGGCGCCACCACCTAGCTTGTACGTCTCGCCGGGCCAAGTTTCACCGCCTGGCTCATCCGGCGCGGGGATCGTGTATTTACGCCAAAGGTGCTCACCAGTTTGTGCATCGAACCCGTCGAGAAAACCGCGGATACCTTGATCACCGCCGGCGATCCCGGACACCAAAACGCCATTGGCGATTATTGGTACGCCGGTACCCGAGAAGCTGCCTTTCCAATCTGCCTGCGCTGTTCGCCAAACCTCTCCTCCGGTGTCAATATCGAGCGCGACCAGTTGTGCATCTAGGGTGGCGCGATAGAGCTTTCGATCGTAAAGCGCAGCGCCGCGTATCACGACGCCACAACACATGTTGCGCAATGCCTCCTTGGGGAATTTGACGTCATGCCGCCACAGCTGACGACCTGTGCGGGCATCGACCGCAAAGGTATTCTTATGCGTAACGACAAACAGTTTTCCATCGTAGACAACCGGCTGCGCTTCCTGACCTCGGTCATCATCCAGACTGAAACTCCACGCTGGCACGAGGTTCGCGACCGTGTCGCGATTTATCTGCGCCAACGGACTGAACCGCTGCAGGCTGTAACCCATCCCATAGGTCACGATATCGACAGTACTCGTTGCATCATCCTCGAGATCTGACAACGATTGCGCGGTCGCATTCGCCACTAAAACCAGCGATAAAATCGCGCAAGCCGCCAGCATCCGGTTACGCGCGTTTCTCACCGCCAGCACGATGTTCCGAGACACCGCGAAAGTCTGCATCGACATCAGTATTGGTACTCCCTTTTCGCTGTTTGCGCAGTGCTTCGCTGCGGCAGTAGTGTGCCAGTTTAGTGCTGGTTTCGGTAGCTCCTAAATAGGCAAGCGCTCAATGACGCGCGCAAACAGCTCCTTATGCTAATCCTGGCGACCTCTATCCCGAAGCCCACCTGCTCTGCAAACAAACCGATCGATGTGTACGGTTTCCGCAACGTTATCCATACGAACGGAAAAGCCTAGTAACCGGTTGTGAAAGTCACCGCACGCTAATCCAGCATCTTCTCAATCGCTGTTGCGAGGCGCTCAGGCTTGGTTATCGGCGCGAAACGCCGCACGACTCGGCCGCTGGCGTCGACCAGAAACTTAGTGAAATTCCATTTGATTCTGCGGCTTCCGAACACGCCCGCCTTTTGCTGCACCAAAAACCGATATAGCGGATGAGCCTCATCGCCGTTGACTTCGATTTTCGCATGTATGGGAAAAGTTACACCATAGTTATTTTCGCAAAAACTCAGAATCTCCGCATTCGAACCCGGTTCCTGTTTACCGAATTGATTACAGGGAAACCCAAGCACTTGTAGTCCCTGTGCCTGATATTTCTCGTGTAGAAACTGGAGCCCTTCAAATTGTGATGTAAAACCGCATTTGCTGGCCGTGTTAACGATGAGTAACACCTTATCCTGATAGTCACCCACGGTCTTTTTATTTCCCTGGGCCGTTTCGATCTCGATTTCATGGATCAATGTCATGACACATCCATGTTAGCTATGCCCATACCGCTCCTACTCGCTACCTTCTGGTAGATCCGGATATGGCCCCAGCAACGCGGTCAGAACGCAGGCCATCGCTGCCGCGAAACACATGGCCCATAACGCCAACGTGTATTCGCCAGTTCGGTCAAAACACCAGCCCAGAAGTGCCGGTCCCAGGCCTGCCCCTAACTCAAACGCGGCAAACAGCAATCCGAAAATCAGCCCAAAACTCAACAGTCCAAAATAGCGACTGACGAAATAGCTGAGCACATCGAACTCGGCGCCGATAGCAAGCCCGACGAGCACCGCCGCGGCAGTGGCCGTGGTTCCGCTGACCCCAGTGGCGAGTAACGCCAAACCCACAACCGGTCCAAGTAGGAATGCGATCGACACATAAGGTGCAAAAATCCTGTCCATTAAAAACCCTGCAAAAACGCGCCCGCAAATCAAAGACAACCCCATCAACGCCTGAATCGCAGCAGCTCTTTCACGACTGATACCGCTCTCGATAAGTAGCGGAGTTAAATGAATAATGACCGCGGTCGCCGACATACCCACCAATGTAAACATCGAGACCATTAACCAAAATGGCCGTCGTCGCACCGTTTCCGCCACAGTGAATCCAACTGTTACGTCGGTCTCCAGCGTTGAATCCAAGTCGCCGTCGCTGTTGAGATTCATTTCCTGTGGTGTGTTTCGCAGAAAAACGTAGAGTACCGGAGTACTGACCAGCAATACGATCCCGCCAAGTCCAAGATAGCCTACTTGCCAACCATAATTGATGATCAAGCCATGTGAAATGGCGGGCATAAGCGCCGCCCCCAAACCAACCCCGGCAAGGCCCAGGCCCAAGGCGAGCCCGCGGCGGCGGTCAAACCACTCGACGATGACTTTCGAATAACTCAGCGGCGTTGCAGCGGCACCGAACACCGCGACACAAAACCAAACCAGGTAAAAATGCCATATGTTGTTCGTAAGAAAATACAGACTCGCGACTAACACCCCTAGCATAAACGACGACGGCACTAGCACCCTGCGAACACCGAATCGGTCTACCAGAATCCCGAGCACCGGCGCCATACAGATACCAGTAAGGTTGATAACCAACAACGTGTTAGAGATCTCGCCCCGCGACCAACCAAAGGTATCCTCAAGCGGCTTAATGAACTGGCCAAAAGAAAAAATACCTAGAGCTGCCCATCCAGTGGCCAAACCGACTATCGAAACTCCGACGATCTTCCAGCCATAGAAAATCTTTCCCAAAGCCATCGTTTTCTCCCCCCGAAGGATTGCACCCCTTCGACAGCAGGTTTACATTCGATTACAACTAAGTCAATCGGATCACTTACGATGTTTACGCTCTACCACGATTGGGACTCGGTATGCTCGTTCAAGGTACGCATGTGCTTGGAGGAAAAAGGGATCGAGTATTTGAGCCGTCGCGTCAATCTAAACCGATTCGAACACTTACAAGAAGATTACCGAGAAATTAATCCCAACTGTCTCGTTCCGACACTCGATCACGCCGGGCATACCATCGTAGAATCATCGATCATTAATGAATTCCTCGATCAGGTTCACACGGCATCATCACTCGTACCCAATGACGCCTACGCCATCGCGAAAATGCGCGTACTGGTGAAGCTGCAAGACGACGTTCTGTATCACGCTCAGCGTCCAGCGACTTTTCAATTGATGGTAAAGAGGATGCTGTCCAACTTAAGCCGTGAAGAGGTGGACACCATGGTAAGAAACCACCCCGAACCTGCACGGGCAGAGCAGTTTTTGAATTGGGCAACCGGACCAGTAGACGAGTTGATTGTCGACGAAGCTAAACGAAACGTTCGACCTGTGCTCGAAAAGCTCGAGACCGCACTGGCAGACGGGCCGTGGCTTGTCGGTGATACATTTTCTCTCGCGGAATGCGCCTATGCACCGTTCGTTGATCGGTTGCGACGACTCATGTTTGACGTGTTGTGGGCGGATCAACCGAAGGTGAAGGCCTGGGTGGAACGGTTGTCTGCGCGTCCTTCGTTTGTTGCGGCGATTGGGCCTGAGGAATTTCGGATGCCTTGTCCGGCGGATGGTTAGATCGAGACTTCTGATTAACTCTTACTCAGTGCCTCTCCCGGAGGGACTGGAAACCCTCGGCCTACCTAACACTGAACCACTATCGGCTTACTTTCCATATAGAGTAAGCTAGGAGCCGGTGAATGCTGAGCACAGGATGTGTGAAGCCGGGGTTTCTTACCAAAACCGGAACCGAACCTACAACCGGGACCGCGTGAGGGTGTAAAAAACCGAGATACCTGATAAAGCCGCTACTCCTGGGCATCTAATATCTTTTCCGGCGTAATCGGCAAACTCCGCACCCGTTTACCCATCGCGTTGAAAACCGCATTGGCCACCGCCGCAGGGATACCACACAAGCCGTTTTCGCCCACGCCTTTTGCACCATACGGGCCGCTCGGTTCAGGTGTTTCCAAAATTATCGTCTCGATGTGATCGGGTATGTCGAGGATCCCAGGCATTTTGTAGTCCATCAGTGTCGGATTCGCGAGCCGACCGTCGTCATCCCAGATCATCTCCTCGGTCAGCGCGAGCCCTAGTCCCTGGGCAACCGCACCTTCTATCTGTCCCTCCACCAGACCGGGATTAATCGCACGGCCAACGTCATGCGCTGACCAGACGCGCAAAACTTCTACCTCGCCAGTTGCCTCATCGACTTCCAACTCCACAGCCTGGAAGCCGAAAGTGTAAATGCCAAGGTTGGCAAAGGCGATGCCCTGCGCAATGGCACGTTTAGGATCGAGGCGTGGTCCATCGAACACCAGAGAGTCACTGCCAGTGATCGGTCCTCCGCTGCGATTCATCGCGAGACCGGCTATCTGTGCAAATGTGAGTTTGGCATCAGGTACACCCTTGATGCCAACGAAACCACCAGAACGCAACTCCAGATCACTAATATCGCACTCCATCATCTGCGCGGCATGCTGGAACAATTGCTCGCGCACGTCAGTCGCGGCCGCAAAGACGCTCCGCCCACTCATATAAGTCGTCCGGCTGGCCGCAGTCTTCCAGTTGTAGGGAGAAAGATCAGTATCGGCAACCGGAAAAGAGACTCTGTCCATGGGCAACGCCAGTGCGTTGGCCGCAATCTGAGCCAATACCGTGCTCGAGCCCTGACCGAGATCTACAACCCCGGTAACCACTGCGATCGAGCCATCCGCCCGCAAGTGGATTTGCGCCGCGGTAGACTGCAGTCCGCACATGTGAGTTAACGAAGAATACCCAATTGCACGATGCTTCCCTTTGGTGGCTGACCCCACGCCGACATCAGCATGGGCGATCGCATCTCGTACACTGGTGATGCACTGTTTCAGCCCGACCGCCGGCATCGGCTGCCCGCCGAACCAATGATCGCCATCCTCGACTGCGTTGTTCAAACGCAGCTCGAAAGGATCGAGCCCGAGCTTAGCCGCGATTTCATCGATTTGCGACTCTCCAGCAAAAGTTAGTTGCGGGTTACCGAATCCGCGGTACGGTCCGGCACGGAGTTTATTGGTGTAGACAAGCCGACCATTGGAACGCACATTAGCGATCCGGTACGGACCGCGCGCGACCACTACCGACCAGCTCATCACCGCTGGGCTTTCGTCTGCATAGGCGCCGCCATCCAAAACGATGTCGATCTCCCGAGCAACCAGCGTGCCGTCACGTTTCGCACCAGTTTTCATATCGATCCGAATGGGATGACGTGAGCGGACAATCTCGAAATCTTCGGTGCGCGACAGCGTCAATTTGACCGGCTTGCCAGTCACCAATGCGAGCTTTGCCACCAAGGTCTGAACGTGCAGTCCACCCTTACCACCGAAGCCGCCGCCGACGTTAGGCACGATAGAACGGATTTGCGCCATCGGCACGCCCAGATAATCCGCAACTTTCTGGTGGACAATATGCACCGACTGGCAACTCGAGGAAATGGTCAACCTACCCGCATAATCGAGCTCGGCGATCGCACCGCACGGTTCCATGTAAAGATGATGTTGCGCCTGCGTCTGAAACCGACCTTCAACGATGACATCGCACTGAGCCCAAGCATCGTCTACGTTGCCTTCCGAAAGGCTAGTGCTCCACAACACGTTACCCTCAAACTCACTGGGCGCGAGGCGAAAGTACTCTGCCAAATCTTCGTGAATCATCGGCTGTGCGAGATCGAGCGCTTGGTCTACCGACAAGATGGACGGCAGCAACTCATAGTCGATGTCGATCAGCCGTGCGGCGCGGCGCGCGGTGTCCTGATCGACCGCAGCCACCACCGCGACCGGTTCGCCGACGTAACGCACCTTGCGCATTGCGATCGGTGGTTCGTCTTTGAGGAAAATACCTCCCAGCTTGTAGTCAAAATCTTCACCGGTAATAACAGCACTGACACCGGGCAGCGCAAGCGCTGCTTCCGTGTTGTAACCGAGGATTTTAGCGTGAGCGTAAGGACTGAAAGCGAGAGCCCCAAACAGCATTCCGGGACGTTTGAAATCATCGATGTAGGGGGCGGCACCAGTTGTTTTCTCGCGCGCCTGAAGCTGCGGAAAGCTAGCGCCGACCGCTGTGTCGACGGTACTCAACGTTGCGAACCGTTTGCGACCGCCATAGCCGCATCGACAATCTTAGTATAGCCCGTACAGCGGCAAAGATTACCGGCCAGCGCCGCGCGCACAGCCTCGCGGCTAGGGTAGGGGTTGCCTGCGATGAACGCTGACAACGTCAGCACAATTCCCGAAGTGCAAAAACCACACTGCAGCCCTCCAGCGTCGACCC
>CAZBOQ010000301.1:0-4283 GCA_964493555.1 uncultured Gammaproteobacteria bacterium
CATCATCTTTGTGATCGATCAGCATCGGCACCACGCAGGGGTCAAACCCTTCTGTTTCAACTGACGAACGCCCTGTGTGTTTTTCCG
Organism: uncultured Gammaproteobacteria bacterium; assembly: GCA_964493555.1. Lineage (GTDB taxonomy): Bacteria > Pseudomonadota > Gammaproteobacteria > JADZEE01 > JADZEE01 > CAZBOQ01. The sequence goes on from CAZBOQ010000301.1 coordinate 88, forward strand.
CAAGCTGATTCCCGATTCCCTGGCCAGCTAATAACCGCAGGCGGACATAATCAGGATGATAATTTTCCATTGGGAGTATCATTTCGTGAGACAGATAAGGTAGGTTCTTTTCCGCTAAGGTCACTCGAGCTTTGTGTGAACAGAGCGAAAAACCGGCGTGAAACAATTCGAAGCGTGGAGTGGACTCTGTTTCAGCACCGATAATCCGGCTGCGAGACGGATCTTCTATAGCTTCGGTTGCGGTGAGGAGTAATTGTTTTAGTTCGTTCATCCGAAATTCTGATAAGCGTCGTTAGCCGATAGTTTTGTTTTGACGAAGCAGTTTGGTTGTGTAGTAGGTAAGGCCTATCGCGGTTATATTCATCGCAATAAAATAAACCAGCGCGGTGGCACCGAGCTCTGGGCGTCCCAGGATCGTTACCGCGACTAGTAGAGCGAGCGAGAGATTCTGAAGACCCACTTCGAATGTGATGGAAATCGCCTGTGCGCTCGGTAGCCGCGCTCCACTAGCAAGTGCATACCCCATCAGCATACTACTGATGTTCAGCGCGAAGGCCATAACACCTGCTTGGGGAATATTGGCGATTATATCCTCCATGGAGGTAACGCAAACCGTTCCAATAACAAAAAAGAGTGCGCCGATCGTGACTTTGCGCATCGGCCCGCGCAGCTTGTCGGCGCGAGCGGGAAAGTTTGCTCTGAACGTCATACCGAGTGCGAGAGGTAAAAGGGTCAGGGTCGCGAGACGGATCATCATCGTGCCGACCGGTACATCAGGCACCGTTGCTGCATCGAAATACACGTTTAGTGCCAGGTACGTGAGAAAAGGAATGGTGAAAACAGTGACGACGCTGGTGACGGCGGTAAGCGTTACGGACAATGCAATATCTGCGCGGCAAGCAAATACGAAGCCGTTCGAAGTCGTCCCGCCCGGGCAGGCGGCCAGTATCACTGTTCCGACAGCGATTGCAGGGCTGGGTCCGATTAGTGCGATCAACGCGAACGCGAGTAATGGCAGCAATAGTAATTGTCCGCAAAGCCCGAGGAGCACAGCCCTAGGGTGAACGACTACACGTTTAAGATCGTCCATCGTCAACGACAACCCCATGCCTAACATGATCGTAAAAAGCGCGATCGGAATGACGACAACGAAAATAATTTCAACGACGCTCATGTATTAGTGTGGGTTCAGAATAGTTTTTGACGGCGGTAAGGATCATCGGTCCTGTTGATCTGCAAGCGTTCCACCGTCTAACTTTATTAGAAGTGGCGGTAGAAAAAAGAAATCTGTCGCCAGTGCGAGGCCAATCACGATGGCCGAAAGCTTTCCCATATCGGCGTTAGCGCCGAAATGTGAGGTAGCCAGCATCAAGAAGCCGAGCATCAGGGCGGCGGAAGTCACTAACAACGCGCGACCGACCGTTGAGAATGAATACACAATGGCCTCCTCACTGCTGAGGCCTAATTCACGTTTAGCACGCAGATATTTGCTCATGAAATGGACGGTGTCGTCGATGACAATCCCGAGCGTCAATCCCGCGACCGCCGCTAGGCCCATCCCGATCTCTCCATGCAGTACACTCCAGGCGCCAAATCCCATTGCCGCGGGAAACAGATTCGGTATAAGGCTAATAACACCAAATTTGAACGAGCGAAAAGCAATTGCAAGTAGAAAAGAGATGGCGATCAGCGCCACGGTGGTACTGATCAACATGCTGCCTGTCGCGCGCTGTACGACGGCTGAAAATATGAGGGAAACGCCAACGCCACTTCCGGCGTGAACCGTGGTCGTATTGTTTGCTAGCCAATCCTGAACGCGTGCCTCGAATGCCACTAAGTCACGGGTCGATAGTGTGCGCAACGTTGTTGAGAGTCGGATCGCTGATTTATCAACGTTTATCTGGTCATTCAAGTCCAATCCGTATGGTAGCGACATCTCATAAAGCAGGAGATACTGGGCGCTCAGCTCGCGCTCGGTTGGCACGCGATACCAATCGGGGTCGTCCCCATGCAGATTCATGTTGAGCCGTTTCATGGTGTCGGTGAGTACGTTGACATGGATAACTTCTTCTTGTGACCTCAGCCAGTCAGCGAACCGTTCGATATCATACAGAAACTCCGGTGCGGCGATGGCGCCGGGCTCGGCACTGGCTAGTTCATGGTCGATGTTGAAGACTCCGGTAAGGTTTTCGACCACGAAATCCGATGCGCGGCGGAACTCAAACGTATGATCGAAGTTGTTATCGATTATGTTTTCGTTGATTTCATTATTCGGGATTAGCAGGAGTAAACCGAGAATCACTGTGCCTGATACCGGCAGTAGTATCTTCCGCTTCGCGACCACGCTGCGGCCGAATTGCTGCATATTTACGCTTGCCGGGCCTGATTTTTGAGTGGTGCGTATCGGTGACAGCAACAGTAAACCGGGCAACAACGCAATAGACAACAGCCATGCGCTGATGACGCCAACTGCTGCGGTAGTTCCCATCCAACCCAGCGGGGGCATCGGAACAGCGTTCAAAGTTAAGAACCCTAGCGCGGTGGTGAAACTGGCGAGAGTTACGGGCTGCAGGTTGATACGTAGGCTTTCTTCCAGGGATGCACGCTTTGTGCGGCCTTGTTGTAATCCGTTCGTGAACGAAGTGAGAATATGTATGCAATTTGCGATTGCGACAGTTAGGATGATGATTGGTGTGGTGCCGGAGAACGCGGTCAACGGTAGTCCGCTGTAGCCGCGTAAACCCAGGGCCGTGATTACCGAAAACACAACGATCAGCATGGTTAACAACGTTCCAATGAGGCTCCGGGTGAGCACCAGAAGACCAATTGTCAGAAGCACAAAGCTCATCGGTAGGAGCTCTTTGACATCGCGTTCCGCGGCTTCTGGAAAACTCGCATCGAGCACCATCTGCCCGGTGATATAGAGTTTTATCCTGGGGTAGCGGGCACGAAATTCGGCCGCTACTTGGCGTACGCTCGACATTAAGATAGGTACTTCTTCGACCGAGTTAAGGCGAGGTAGAAGGGTTCTGATAGTGATCCCGGCTACGTGGCCGCTGGGGGATATGAGCCGTTTAACTAACAGTGGCTCTTGCAAGGCGATATTGCGGATGCGGCGTATTTCCTCAGGCCCTAGCGATTCGGATCCAGTGACCAGATCCTGGACTAGCAAATCGTCGCCGATAGCCTCGGTGTGCTGGTAGTTTGATATCGAGTCGACGCGGGTCGAGTAGGTGATCTGCCACGAGCGATCAGTAAGCTCTTTCAACGCAGTGAGGTTCTCAACCGTAAATATGTCGTCGTTCTCGGGGGCTAGGACGAATAGAACGTTGTCGCTTTTTGTAAAAGTGGCTTCCATCTTGTCGAATGCAGACAGTTCGGGGTTTTCCCTGTCGAAAAACACTCGGTAATCCGGTTCAAAAGCTAGGAACCGTCCACCACTGGCCGCCGCTGCTACTAGCGCAATTGAGGTGACAATGAGTATCCAACGGTAATCCAGGACTAGGCGGGCAAGACGAGCTTCGAATTCGTGCATGAGCAGCGCGGATTATACAGAAGCTATATTTATAGGTTCAGAATTGTTCCGGGGGAATGTTGGCAGGGACGCTTTGCCGTGAGGACCCAGTGAACAAACGAGGATTCGAGACTTGGCTGGTGATGGCCATTTTTATTCTGTGTGCGGTGCTGGCGTGCAGCAAAATGGTTGCTGAAGCCGGCTGAGCAATGCTTAGGTTGGATAGAAACATTCCTCACGCCAGAGTATGGTCATATATTATATATATATATAACTAATCAATATATCGGAGTTGTTATGGCCACAAGCCAACATCACCAAATCGTCATCGTCGGTGGCGGTGCCGCAGGAATTACGGTTGCGGCCAGCTTGTGCCGGCGTGCCACTAGCCAAGAGCTCGATATAGTGGTTATCGAGCCCACTGACAATCACTATTACCAACCAGCGTTCACCTTGGTTGGTGCAGGTGCTTATTCTCTGGAGAAAGCACGCCGTAGCATACAGAGCTTAATCCCTGCTGGCGTGCACTGGATCAAAGACGCCGCTGTGAGCTTCGATCCGGATAACAACAACATCGAGTTGGCGACGGGGGCCGCTGTGGGTTACGACTATCTGGTCGTGTGTCCGGGTTTGGTCGCGCATTGGGAGAAGATCGATGGACTGGTCGAAACGCTCGGTCGAA
>CAZBOQ010000302.1:0-16532 GCA_964493555.1 uncultured Gammaproteobacteria bacterium
TAGGTTTCTAGGTTGCTACCCGGAAGGGCAATGGACGGCATGGTTAAGGCTTGGCTCATGGGACTGTATGTGATCGCCTGAAATTGGGGCCTAATTTTAGCACTCTAAACCAAAGAGTGCTAAGCGCGGCTGTTCTCATTGTAAGCTATTGTTTTACAGCCGAAGTTACCGTTTTAAGATAGCGACCCACCGCGAGCCAGGAGCCGAGAGCCCCCAAGGCCGCACCGAGAATGACCAGTGCCAGGGCGCCACGAGTATCAAGACCGGTCAGCACGAAGTCGCCAGAATAAAGAGCCACTAACGTCCTCACCGGCGGGCTGAGCATGGCGAAACAGAGATTCACTAGCCCTACACCGAGAAGCCCTCCAGTCGCACCGAACAGCATGCCGCTATATAGAAATGGCCGCCGGACGAACCCAGTGGTCGCCCCGAACAGGCAGGCTATTTCGATTTCATCCCGCCGGCTAAACACAACCATGCGGATCGTGTTACCGATGATAAGGATGACCGCCACTGCGAGAAGGGCGGCCAACACCAATACGCCCTGGCGCGCGGCTTCCGTCAGCGCTTGTAGACGAAGCACCCAGTCGAGATCAAACTGCGCGACCTCGACTTCATCGAAATTTAACAACTCCGTCCGCAGGCGATCGATGGACGCTGGTGTCATTTGTGAGCCGGAGGGTATCACCACCAGCGAATGCGGTAGTGGATTGTCGGCCAGTAACGTCAATGCACCACCGAAGCCGGAGAAGTTGCGATACTCCTCTAACGCGTCCGCACGGGTCACCATTTCGACTCGCACGACATCGGCGCGACTTTCGATTTCTGCCGCTAGTCTCCGTGCTCGGGCCTCGCTGACATCGATATCGAGATAAACTGAAACTTGCGCGCCATTTTCCCAGCCGACGCTTAGATCGGCGACGTTGGCTAACAGAGCGAACAATCCTGCGGGTAACGCCAGGGTGATACCGATCACTCCGACCCCTAATAGCGAAACGAACGGATTGCGGGAAAACTGACCGATACTGTAGAGGAGTGCTCGCGCGTGGGAGGCGAGCCAAGTTACGATCAGGTGGCTCAATGTTCGCCGATCATCCCGATGTTTCGGTCGTTGCGTTTTCAATCGGTGCCGCCCACACCATCCTCGAGCAGCGAGCCATCGCTCAAGGTCAGCTCTCGGTAGGAGAAGTGTTGGATCAGGTCCAAGTCATGGCTTGCTAGGACCACTGTTACTCCGACCTGCTGAAATCGTTCGAACAATGTCATAATCTCTCGCGAGAGTCCTGGATCAAGGTTGCCAGTCGGTTCGTCCGCTAACAGTATGCGGGGCCGGTTAACCACTGCCCGCGCAATGCCGACCCGTTGTTGCTCGCCGCTGGAAAGAGTGATTGGGTAATGCCGCTCGTTCTTCAAAAGCCCAACCTGATCTAGTGCGGCCCTAACGCGGCGCAGGATTTCCGGGCGTCTGTATCCGGCGATAACCAACGGTAGTGCGACGTTGTCAAATATCGGTCGGTCATATAGCAGTCTGTGGTCTTGAAAAATACAGCTGACCTTGCGCCGGAAATACGGAACCTTGGCACTCGTTATGCGTTCTAGGTTCTGTCCGTCTATGATGATCTGGCCGCGGGTGTGACGTTCGATCAACGCAATGAGCCGGAGTAGGGTGCTTTTGCCGGCGCCCGAGCGACCAGTAACGAATACCAGTTCGCCCGGTTCGATATAGAGGCTTATCTGGCGCAGGGCGTTGCGTCCGCCAGAATAAATTTTGTGCACGTCATTAAACTGGATCATGATTTTCACAAAGGATTAGCGAAGAGTCCTTACGCCGCAGGGCTCAGCAGAGCATCGACGAAGTTTGCCGCGTCAAAGGGTATTAAGTCGTTGCTGCCTTCGCCAACGCCGACGAAGCGCACCGGAAGCTGCAACTCCTTCGATATCGCAACCACCGCGCCGCCCTTGGCGGAGCCGTCGAGCTTTGTGAGGATCAGGCCGTTTACGCCGATCGCGGCGTGAAACTCACGGGCCTGCGTAAGCGCATTCTGTCCGGTGGTCGCGTCGACCACTAGTAAGGTCTCGTCCGGCGCGGTGGCGTCTTGTTTTGCCATGACGCGTTTGATTTTGTGTAGTTCCTCCATCAGATTGCTTTGGGTGTGTAGCCGCCCGGCTGTATCGGCGATCAAAACATCTACTTCCCTGGAACGGGCAGATGCCAGCGCGTCAAAAATCACGGAGGCGGGATCGGCACCGCTGGTTTGCGCGATCACTTGTGTGTTATGGCGCGCGCCCCAGGACTGAAGTTGTTGCACGGCCGCAGCGCGAAATGTGTCCCCAGCGGCGAGCACCAGTGAATAGCCTTGCCCGGACAAACGGCTTGCGAGTTTGGCGATGCTGGTGGTCTTTCCTACTCCATTGATGCCGACGACCAGTATGCTGAACGTTCGCCCGAGCTCCCGGGGGATCACCAGCGGAACCGTCACGGGCTCCAAGATCTCAAGCAATTTGGCGCGGATCGTATCGATAACGCCTTGTCTGTCGGTACTAGTGCCACCAAGAGGTTGGTTCACGAGCGCCGCAATCACTTGTTCCGTGCTGGCCACCCCCAGGTCGGCACTTAGCAACAGAGCCTCGATGTCATCCAGGGTTTCGGCGTCGAGCCTTTTGCCGTGAGGCATTAGCCGAGCTAATCCATCTAAAAGCGTGCCGCGAGCCCGCGTGATGCGCGCTTTTAAACGGTCGAGCATGTTTGAACCCCCCGGAGTAGCTCTGCGCCAAAGAAGCGCGCGGCAACGCTTTTCGCTATTCTACATCGCATGCCATGCACGTGCTCGCAAAGCAACGAATGAATGTCGACGCGCCTGATGCTTGACCTCACACGGAACAAACTACAACAGCGTCAGGAGAGCGCTGCGGACTGTGCTTGGCGGCGGTGGCTTCACTGCCCGGCTGATGCAACGCATTCGCGAAGACCAAGGCCTTGCGTACACGGCGCACCGTTATTTTTGGCCGCTAAAAGTGGGAGGCCCGTTTGTTGCTGGCGTGCAAACGCGCAATGAAAGTGTCCAGAGATCGCTAGTGATTCTGAAGAACACTATCAGCGCCTTTATCGACGAAGGTCTGCAAACCGATGAGCTCGATCGAGCAAAGAAAAACATTGTCAACGGCTTCCCGCTGCGTATAGATAACAATCGAAAGAAGCTTGGTTATCTGGTGCAGATCGGCACACATGATCTGTCCCCCGATTATGTCGATGAGTTCACCACGCGAGTGGAAGCGGTGACTATTGAAGACGTTCAAGGCGCATTTCGCCGCCGGCTGGAGCCCGCGACTATGACGCTAATTACCGTCGGTGCACCTGTGGAAACAGAACAGTGAGTCGCACTGCTTCTAATGGAGGCGGTGAAGGTGCTGGTTTTGTACGGATCATCGGCGGTGATTGGCGTCGGCGCCGGTTAGCGGTGACGCCAATCGCTGGGTTACGCCCGACAGGGAATCGCATTCACGAAACCTTATTTAATTGGTTGGCGCCGAGTCTCCCGGGCGCGCGTTGTCTCGATCTGTTCGCGGGCACCGGTGCGCTCGGGTTTGAAGCAGCGTCGCGCGGGGCGGCCAAGGTGGTGATGGTCGAACGCGATGCTTTGGCGGCGCGGGCGCTGCGCGACAACGCCGCGACACTGAATGCCGCGCAAGTTGAAATTATCCAAGCCGAGGCCGGGAACTGGCTGGCTGGCGCCAGACAGTATTTTGACATCGTTTTTCTCGATCCACCGTTCGCAGATACGATATTGTCAGCAATTTGCTTTCAGCTCGACCAGGGATGGTTGGTGCGCGGCGCGCGCGTCTACGTGGAACACTCTGCTCAACGCGAGCCTGTGCTGCCGGCGGGTTGGCAGCTCGAGAGAACAAAAAAGATAGGTCGTGTAAAGTTCGCCTTGGCGGAGATTACGAACACAAGCGCATATAAACCAGGCGTAGAAAAGCAGGTGGATAAAAATGCGAACCACAGCAAGGGAACATAAATTATGAATGGATCGATCGTTTACCCAGGGACCTTCGATCCGATTACCAATGGCCACACCGACATTGTTCTACGTGCCGCGCGAATGTTTGATCGCGTTATCGTCGGGGTAGCAGCCTCGACGTCGAAAGCAACGACGTTCTCGGCTGACGAACGTGTAGAGTTAGCCACTGAGGTATTGAAAACGATCGGTAATGCCGAGGTTGCCCGCTTTGATGGCCTGCTCGCCGACTTTGCTCGGGAACAGGGAGCTTTTGTCATTATGCGCGGATTGCGTGCGGTGTCAGATTTCGAGTTTGAATTTCAGCTTGCCGGGATGAACCGCCATCTATTTCCGGAGGCCGACACTATTTTCGTAACACCTGCTGAGGAGTACACGTTTATTTCTTCCTCACTAGTACGCGAGATTGCTACCCTGGGAGGGAATGTCGCCGAGTTTGTCCACCCGGTGGTACTGACGGCGTTACGCGAGCGACTCGGTTGAAAGGGGTTTTGGGCGGGCGATGACAATGGACAGAATGAGGGTTGGTGGTTTTTGGTTTGTGATTTGGCTGTTTCCATCGCTGGCGTTCGGCAGCGCAGATGCAATCGCATTGAAAGCCGACGGGCCAGCGCTGAAACCGTCGCGCGCCGCAATAGCCAGTGCCCACCCGCTGGCGAGTGAGGCGGGTGTTGAGATACTTGCCGCGGGCGGCAACGCTTTCGATGCCGCTATTGCGGTTTCCGCGGCGCGCGCGGTGGTGGAGCCCTATTCCTCCGGGATCGGTGGCGGTGGTTTTTGGTTGTTGCACCGTGTCTCGGATGGCCATGAAATCATGATCGATGCCCGCGAAATGGCGCCGTCGGCCGCGAGCAAGGATATGTATCTCGATGCTGACGGCGAAGTTTTGGATAAACTCGCGCGTAATGGCCCATTGTCCGCCGGGATACCGGGGCTGGTGGCCGGTTTCCAACACTTAGCCGATAACTACGGAAAACTCTCGCTTGCGGATTCGCTGGCGCCAGCCATTCATTTCGCGCGTGAAGGTTTCACCGTCGGCCCACGTTACAAGTTGGTTGCTGGGTTTCGCATCGGCGCCTTGCAGCAATCGCCGGCCGCAGCAGAGATATTTCTCGTCGACGGAAAGTCTCCGCCGATAGGGCACATCATCCGCCAACCGGATCTGGCCGCGACGCTAGAAGCGGTCGCGAGCGGTGGTGCCCCGGCTTTTTACGATGGGCATACGGCCGAACGCCTGGTGAAAGGCGTGCGAGATGCGGGCGGTATATGGACGTTAAAGGATCTCGGCAACTACCGTATCGTCGAGCGCCCACCGATCGTCGCACGGTACCGCAACATGCGGATCGTTTCCGCGCCACCACCTTCCTCAGGCGGTATCGTGCTCACGCAGGCGCTCAATATTTTGGAGGGTTTCGATCTAAATGGATTGGATGAAACGACCCGGCATCACGTTGTGGTTGAGGCTATGCGGCGTGCCTATCGTGACCGTGCTGGCTATCTAGGCGATTCGGATTTCGTCGATGTCCCGATCGTCAATCTGACGGCCAAACCCTATGCGGCGGAGCTCAGAGGTTCCATAGATCTAGCCCGGGCAACGCCGAGTAGTTCACTGCCCGGACTAGCGGATCTCCAGCCCGAAGGGCGCGATACCACGCACTTTTCGCTAATCGATGCCGACGGTAATCGCGTTGCCGGAACACTAAGCATCAATCTGCCGTTCGGCTCCGCTTTTATGCCGCCCGGGACTGGAGTAATCCTGAACGATGAGATGGATGATTTTTCCGCCAAAGCCTACACACCGAATGCCTATGGTCTGATCGGCGTGCATGCCAATGCCATCGCGCCCGGCAAACGGCCATTGTCGAGTATGACACCAACGTTTATAGAAACAGACGAACGAATCGGTATTCTCGGTACGCCGGGCGGCAGCCGGATCATCTCTATGGTATTGCTTGGCGTGCTGGACTTCGAGAAAGGTCGGCCGCCGAGTTCCTGGGTCCGAACGCCGCGTTTTCATCATCAGTACATGCCCGATGAAGTACAGTTTGAAAAAGATGGTTTAAGTGAAGTCCTACAGGCTAATCTCGAGCAGCACGGTCACCATCTTAAAGAGAATTCGCGTAACTACGGCAACATGCATGCCGTACTATGGGATAGAACAACAGGTGAAGTTTCCGCTGCCAGTGATCCGCGCGGTGAGGGCGGTGTCGCCTATTTTTCTGCATCGCGCTAGCGCTGGCACTTTGGACAATAATAACTGGAGCGCTGCCCAAGCACGCGCTTTTTTATTGGGTTTGCACAACTCTTGCAGGGCGCGCCGGCGCGGCCGTAGACTTTAAGGCAGGAAAAAAAATACCCCGGATTGCCATCGCTGGCGACGAAATCTCTAAGGGTCGTGCCGCCGGCGACAATGGCTGCATCGAGCACCTCGATGATAGACTCACGCAACGATTGGTATCGCGCTCGTGAAATCCGTCCGGCTGGTCGTGCTGGATGGATCCCGGCCCCGTACAATGCTTCGCTTGCATAAATATTACCAACCCCGACCACTGTCTTCGCGTCCATTATGTACGCCTTCGCGGCAAGGGTTCTCCCCCGGGCGTGCTGATGCAGGTAGTTTCCGTTGAACGCCGAGTCCCACGGTTCGGGACCGAGAGAGGCCAACAACGGATGCAGTTCGGGCGCCTGCTCAGTCCAATGCACGCTGCCGAAACGGCGCGGATCGCGAAAGCGCAGAGAGTGGCCGTTGGTCAGTACGATGTCCAGGTGGTCGTGCTTTTGTGGTGGCGTGTCGGCTGGGATGATGCGCAAACTTCCAGACATGCCGAGATGCATGATGAGACAAGCACCGTCGACGTGCAGGAGTAGATACTTCGCCCGCCGTCTAATGCTGGCGAATGTTCTGCCGGTCAGTGCGGTACGAAGCTTGCGCGGTACTGGCCAGCGCAAACGCCGGTCGCGCACGATCACATTGCGTACGGTCTGCCCAGTAAGTAGCGGCGCAATGCCGCGGCGAGTCGTCTCAACCTCTGGAAGTTCCGGCACTTAGGGTGGCTCGGAATCCGACATAAGATCGAATGCTGGATCCGTTACGGTTTCCACTGCGTCTTCGTCCAGTAGCGGTGCATCTTCATGGTTGGCTGCGTAAATTCGCGGTTCGCCGATTAAATGATGAAAAAAACGATTGTCGATCAAGTGTATCGTGCCTTCGTGCAACACGTAACGGCGCCCGTCGAGTGGATGGCTTGCACCGAAGGACCACAACTCTTTATCAAAACGCAACGTCGCGCGCGGTTCATTGAGTTCAAACCTTTCCAGCTCAACGCTGGCCAGCGTTGCAGTGCCACGGGTGTCGAGGATGTCGAGCAAAGCGCTGACTTTGTTTTGGTCGGCGACACCTGCGCTAGGCGTTGTCAATCGCCAGCCATCACCCCCGCGCCTGAAAGTCATGGGCTGTTGGCCGCGGCGGTGTAAATCGATGGTCTGGACGTCCTCTGCTTGAAGACTTGATATCCGTGGTGCATCTACGAGGGCCTCTTGCCTAGGTCGCCAATAGGCAATCGTCACCAGCACGATTATGGTGCAGGCCAGTATGAGATTGAAGAGGAAGCGATCGCGCACCGGTTCAGCTGCGGCGGCGATGCCACCAGAGCGCGCTACCACACCCAGCGAGGCTTAGTGGAAAACCAAACAGGAAGCATATTGCGAGAAAGAGCCCGGTGGTGTCGTCGAGTTCGAATTGATGATTGTTAGTGGTGCGAGCGGGGATTTTGAGAAAATCGTCGTCGGCAGCAAGCCATGTGATGATGCGCAAACCGAAATCCAGATTGCCACTGTTACCGACATAGGTATTGGAAAGAAAATCGCCGTCGCCTAACACTGCGATGCGTTGCTTACCTTGATTATCCCCGTCCTTTGCATGGCGTTGGCGAGTAAGAGAAAGTCCGAGCGTTAAGGGGCCGGGGGTATCGATGCTGGCGTCGAGGCCCACTTCACCATCGAGCACACCAGCTTCGGACCATGCACCCGGCGCGGTTTCCAATAACGCCCGTGCGAGGTAGCGGCTATCGTCGACTACCTCGATGGCAGTGGCACGTGGGTACAAGGTGGTATAACGAAAGCCTTCAGTGCTTGGATGGGCAGCATACTCAGAGACGACCGCGAAAGTGGGATCTGCGTTCTTGTACCGGCGGCTGGTTGGATCGACGATCGTACCGGTGACGAATTTTATCCCTAAAGCCTCGGCGAGGAGATCCAAGCCATGGTCGGCGGCAGGCTCGGCGAGCCAAAGAAGATTTCCACCTGTTTCAATATGCTGGACGATCGTCTTCGCTTCCTCGGGCAACACTTTGACCATCGGCGAGGCGACGATCAACACTGCGGCGTTGCCAGGCACGGTCGCGGTATTTGCTAGGTTTAGCGATTGCAGTTTGAAGCCCTTTTTCTCGAGCCCCACGCCCCACACGCCGAGATCGTGGTTGGCTGTGCCGAGGGGCTGTCTTTCGCCGTGGCCTTCGAGAAAAAATAGCCACTGATCTTCCGCCCGACCTAGGCGTTGCAGCGCGTTGCTGAACGCCTGTTCTGTATGGTGGATTACGTGCTCGGTACGGTTCGCGTAACGGATCAGTAATTCGCCATCGGTGGTGATGCCGAGATTGCGCAGTTCATCGGGCACCGAATCAGGATCGCGGAATTGAAGCAGCAAGTCCGTTTTGTGGCGGCTGTAACGACTGATCAAGTTAGTGATGCGCGCACGATGCTCCGGCTCTGTGCGCGCGTAAGCGGTAACCGTCACCGGTCTGGTGAGCTGCTCGAGCACCGCGACGGAAGTTTGGGACAGTGAGTTTCGGCCGCTTTCTGTCGCGTCGAAACTGCGCGGATTCTGAACGCTCAGCCAGGCAAGCAAAGCCGTGATAACAATGATGGCAACGATCGCCAGCAGTCCATTTAGACGTAGACTGCGGCGTGTAAGCCGATCAAACTTCACCGCGCAGACCACCATTTTTCGGCATCCAGACGCCAGATACTTAGTGAAAGCGCGAGCGCAATCACAAGTAAAAAATAGACGATGTCGACGCTACTTACTTGTCCGGCGAGCAAAACGTGGTAGTGTCTGAGCATCGATATATAAGACATGATGTCCCCGCTAGCCGCGCCCGCCCGCCAATCTACAATCCACAACATAAGCAGTACGCCAAAGCTCGATATCGCCGCGGCCGCCGGGTGCGCGTAAAGCGAAGAGGCGAATAAACCGATCGCAGTAAAACTTGCGGTTAATAACGTAATCGCCAGTGTGCTAGCGCCGAGATGGCCAAGGTCTACCGATCCCGCGACCAACAACGAAACCGGCATCAGAATCAGCAGCGCGATGAGGATGAAAAAAAACCCGAGTACGCCACAAAACTTGCCGATGACAATCTCGGTTACGGTAACTGGGGCGGTAACCAATAGCGTCCAGGTTCCGTTACGGCGTTCGTCGCTGAAAGTGCGCATGGTGATTATCGGTACGATAAGCAGTAGAACTACGGCCATGCTGCCGAACAGAGGCATGATCACGATTTCGGTGATCCCTGGCGCGTTTTCAAGACCGGCAAGCCGTGGTTGTGCTTCGATGAATACATCGAGACTGGCGAGAAACACATAGGCGAGAATGAACTGGACTACCGCGAGTACCAGCCAGGCGAGCGGTGAGACCACTAGCGAGCGAAATTCACGCGTGGCGATGGCTCGGATCATACGGTTTTCTCCGCGACGCCTTGACCACAGGTCAGACGCACGAATACTTCTTCGAGCGTTTGGCGCCTGGGCGTAAGCTCCGCGAGCCCCCAGCCGGCTGCGACAATCTGTGTGGCGATATCTTCGATAGAGGCCACGTTAGCTTGGTATTCCACTCGCACCCGCTGGTTGGGCTCGGTAGTCGCAGCGACCACGCCGGTAAGTTTGCGCCATTGGTCTAACGCTGGCGGGTGTTTCACGGTGACGCGCAGGCTTTGAACGCCGGTGCCATTAACGCCATCCACCGCGCTATCGAGAGTCGCCAGCGCTTGATCGAAAACCAATTGACCTTCGTGCAATATCAGTACGCGCTGGCACACCGACTGTACTTCGGGCAATAAATGCGTACACAGAATGACGCTGTGTTCGCGGCCGAGTTCGCCGATGAGAGATCGGATTTCACGCATTTGATTAGGGTCTAAGCCTTCGGTCGGTTCGTCCAGTACAATGATTGGTGGACTATGAATAATCGCCTGTGCGATCCCCACGCGCTGCCGATAACCCTTAGAGAGGTTCCGGATGAGGCGAGCACCGCTGTCGGCAACGCCGCAGCGCTTTTTTACGCGATGGCGTGCATCGTGTTGCCTGCGTCTGTCGATACCGTGCAAGCAAGCGCAGAAATCCAGATATTCATCCACCGTTAAGTCTTGATACAGCGGCGGGGTCTCTGGTAGGTATCCGATCTGGGTTTTAGCGGCGCGTGCGTCGTTGAACAGGTCATGACCACCAATACTCACAGTGCCGGAGCTAGGAGCGAGCGCGCCGCAGATGACTTGCATGGCAGTGGATTTCCCGGCCCCATTCGGTCCCAGAAAGCCGACAATTTCGCCACGCGCCACCTGGAGGTTTAAATTGTCAATTGCGCAAAGGGCCCCAAAATAACGGCTGACGCCGTCAACGACGACCAGGCTTTGGGCACTCATATGGGCTTATTATTGGCGTCATGGTTTCGAGAAACAAGCTGCCGCTTGGGATAAGTCATTGGTGTTCGCGTTAAGGAAAACTGCTACAGTCCGATCACCGAATGAGAAACCCCGAATTCCATCGACTGGCTCGCGTCTGAATCAATGGTGCCAAAGCGGAGCTAACAGCGTGAAATTCAAATTTGGTGCAATCGTTGTGGTCCTGTCATCAGTGCCTGTGCCGCGTAATGCAAACGCTGGCTGGTGCGATCCGCTCGAAACCGGCGGTGTGGCGGTAGAGCCGAAAATACGCATCGACTCGCTGGCCAGTTCCACCAATCCCTTAAAGAAGATACTTAGTCCAAAGTAGTCCGCACGCAGGACACATTTTATGACGGGGATCCCATTGAACGGTCTGTTGCCGCTCCCGATCTGGGGCTATCCTTTGGTGGCATTGGCGCTTACGCATATCACCATTGTTGCGGTCACCATTTATTTGCACCGCCATCAGGCGCATCGTGCAGTGGAACTCGGTTTTATTCCCGCGCATTTTCTACGCGCTTGGTTGTGGCTTACCACCGGGATGAATACCAAGGAGTGGACGGCCATTCATCGCAAGCATCATGCTTTTGTAGAACAGCTTGGCGATCCGCATAGCCCACAGATCCGGGGCTTGAATAAAGTGCTGTGGGAGGGGGTCGAACTTTACTGGGTAGAATCGCTGAACCGTGAGACCATAAAAAAGTTTGGCCGCGGTCCGCCCAATGATTGGTTGGAACGTAATGTTTACAGCGTGCACCGCAATATCGGCATTTCCTTGATGCTGTTTGCCAATGTGCTGTTGTTCGGTCCGTTGGGGCTGACCATCTGGGCGGTGCAAATGGCGTGGATTCCATTTTTCGCCGCCGGCGTCATAAATGGTATGGGCCACAGTATCGGCTACCGTAATTTCGAGTCGCCGGACGCTTCGACCAACATTTTTCCCTGGGGGCTTTTGATTGGTGGTGAAGAGCTGCATAACAACCATCATGCTTTTGCAAGCTCAGCCAAGTTTTCGGCTAAGTGGTGGGAGCTGGATCTGGGTTGGATTTACATCCGCGTGTTGGAGACGCTTAGTCTTGCGAAGGTGAAAAAAATAGCGCCGCGCTTGTATTGGCGAGCAGGAAAGCCCGGCGTTGATCTGGACACCGTGCGTGCAGTGATCGATAACCGCTTGCAGGTCATGGCTGACTATGCGCGAACAGTCGTCTCGACGGTACACAAGGAAGAGATCCAGAAGGCGGTTGGTAATACCCGCAAATTGTTAAAGTCGAGCCGGCGCCTTTTGCATCGGGAAACGTCATTGCTTGATGATGAAGCGCGGCGACGGTTAGAGGCGGCGTTACGGCAGAGTCGGGCCTTGCGTGACGTTTATCGGTTTCGGCTCAGGCTTCAGGCCATCTGGATGGAGAGGACGGCCACGCAAGAGGTTTTGTTGGAGGCTTTGCAGGAGTGGTGTCTGGAGGCGCAGCAGAGTGGAGTCGCAGCTTTGGTAGAGTTTGCGGGGGATATTCGAGGGTATTCTTTACAACAGCCTTGAGGTGGCGTTAGTTTGGGCTCGCGGGGTGGCGGTATCCGCCGCACGGGTTCACCAGCGATCCCGCTTGGAGGTTGGTTTTAGATCGGGGCGCACCTTGATAGCTGCGGTTGTTGGTACGCGTTTATCCTAACGTAGCGTGCCCGAGGAGGCGCTACTTAATCTTCGCTTCTTTGTAGACGACGTGTTTTCTGACTACCGGATCGAACTTTTTTCTTTCCAGTTTGTCGGGGCTGTTGCGTTTGTTTTTGGTGGTTGTGTAGTAGTGACCAGTGCCGGCGCTCGACACCAATTTGATTTTATCTTGCATGTCTCGCCTCCGAACGACTTACACTTTGGTGCCTGTGGCACGCAGGTTCTTTAGGACACTGTCAATGCCGTCTTTGTCTATAATTCTTAACCCTTTTTTGCTAACACGCAATCGTACCCAGCGTTGTTCGCTCTCCACCCAAAATCGGTGATATTGGAGGTTGGGCAGAAACCGGCGGCGGGTCTTGTTGTTGGCATGGGAGACATTGTTGCCCGACATGGGGCGTTTTCCGGTGATTTGGCAGACGCGAGACATGGGTTTAAACCGTAAATGCTTGGAAGGCGCGCGAGCATAGAGGGTTTCCGTGTGTATTTCAAAATTGGCGTGCGTTTGACATTACGCTCCGCTCGGCGCCGAAACTGATCGGATCGGCATCAAATAATGTACCCTGGCCGCCGCATCTGAGAATAACGACGTGTCCTCGGCCGTCCGGGCAGCGGTTAATTTGCTATCGCTATGATGGCCCGGCGTGGTCTTGGCAGGGCTTTCAGCGGAATTTGGAGTATATGCCTCCCCCAGCATCGGGTAAACTTAACAAAGGGCGTAAATTATCGTGGTTAACACACTTGCCAACAAGCGGATTGTGGTCGGGATTACCGGCGGCATCGCCGCCTATAAGAGCGCTGAGCTGGTGCGCCGATTGCGCGATCGGGATGCAGAGGTACGGGTCGTGATGACGCCCGCTGCGCAAGCTTTTATTGGTCCGCTGACGATGCAAGCGTTGTCGGGGAACCGAGTGCATCTCGATCTCCTGGATGCAAAGGCGGAAGCAGGAATGGGGCACATTGAGCTCGCGCGCTGGGCGGACGCTATTGTCGTCGCGCCAGCTAGCGCCGACTTTCTTGCCAAGCTGGCTTACGGTTTGGCCGACGATCTGCTCTCGACGGTGTGCTTGGCGACTGTCGCAACGGTGTCGGTGGCGCCAGCCATGAATAAACAAATGTGGTTGGCCGCTGCCACCATTGAAAATTGCGCTACGCTTAAGGCCCGCGGGATACAGCTGCTTGGCCCTGGTGTTGGCGCTCAGGCTTGTGGTGAAACCGGGTTGGGAAGGATGCTAGAGCCGGCTGAGCTCATCGATGGGCTTTCGAGGCTTTTCGCGCCAGGTTCGCTGCATGAGTTGCGGGTTTTAATTTCGGCCGGGCCGACGCGCGAGCCGCTTGATCCGGTGCGCTATTTGAGCAATCACAGTTCGGGCCGTATGGGTTACGCAGTGGCGCAGGCGGCGGCTGAAGCCGGCGCGGCGGTGACAATGGTTAGCGGCCCGGTATCTTTGCAGGTGCCGGATACAGTTCGGCGCATCGGCATCAGCTCCGCTGATGAAATGCTGCGGGCCGTCCGCGACACTTTGGAAGAGACGGATATCTTCATTGCCGCCGCGGCAGTCTCCGACTACCGCGTCGCTCAGCCGGTCGCGCAAAAACTGAAAAAGAAAAATGCGGAGTGGACCCTAATTCTGGAGCGGACGCCAGATATTCTGGCGACTGTCGCGGGTGTCAGCAACGCACCATTCACTGTTGGTTTCGCAGCAGAGACGGAAAATCTAGCCGACTATGCCCGTGCAAAACTTGAGGAGAAGCGCCTAGACATGATTGCTGCCAACGATGTCAGTCGCGCGGATATTGGCTTTGAAAGTGCGGAAAACGAATTACACCTGTATTGGCGAGATGGCGAAAGGAAGATCGCGCGCGCGCCGAAGGATCGCGTTGCTAGAGAATTGATCAGTGTGATCGCAACGCGTTATCACGCCGAAAGATCTGAACCTCAAGCTTTCTAACGACGATGCACGTTGATCGCACCGTGCCGGAGGCAGCCGAGCACAACGAACCAACACCGGTAAGCGTTCCAGCGGATATTTTTCGTGCTTACGACATCCGGGGCGTCGTGGGTGAAGGCTTAACGGTTGATGGGGTTTACGAGATTGGCCGCGCGATCGGCAGCGAAGCCTACGATCGTGCCCAGCAATGCTTGGTCGTGGCGCGTGATGGACGCGATTCAAGCCCCGAACTTTCGGAGGCCTTGATCAAGGGGTTGCGCGATGTTGGTCGTGATGTAATTGACATTGGCCTTGCCCCCACGCCGGTACTTTATTTCGCGACACATCATCTTGATACCCAAAGCGGCGTGATGATTACGGGCAGCCACAATCCGGGTGAATATAACGGGCTGAAGATCGTGCTCGATGGTGAGGCATTGTCAGGAGAGGCGGTCGCCGCAATCCGCGCACGGATAGCGGCGGGAGACTATACTGGCGGTGCAGGAACGGTGCAAAACACGGAGATGGTGTCCGATTACATTCGCCGGATCGGGGAGGAGATCCCGGTCGCGCTCGGTAATACATATAAGATAGTCGTTGATTGCGGCAACGGTGTGGCAGGTGTAGTGGCGCCGCAGTTACTACGAGCGCTCGGCCATGACGTGGTCGAACTTTACTGCGAAGTCGACGGCAGCTTCCCTAATCACCACCCCGATCCTAGCCAGCCTGAGAATCTTGCAGATCTCATCGAGTTGGTAAATCGCGAAAATGCGGATTTTGGTTTGGCGTTTGATGGGGATGGGGATCGCCTTGGTGTGGTCGATAGTGCGGGCAACATAATTTGGCCGGACCGCCAGATGATCTTGTTTGTCAAAGATGTATTGTCTCGCAATGTGGGCGCGGAGATTATTTTTGACGTTAAATGCTCACGGCACCTCGCTCAGGCGATCGGACAAGGCGGCGGCAAACCGGTGATGTGGAGAACTGGGCATTCATTAATCAAGAGCAAGATGAAAGAGATCAATTCGCCGTTGGCGGGTGAAATGAGTGGCCATATTTTCTTCAAAGAGCGGTGGTACGGTTTCGACGATGCGCTCTATGCAGCAGCTCGGCTTGTGGAGATACTGTTGAACGATGGTCGGCCGCCAGTGGAAGTGTTCACTGAGCTGCCGATCAGTGCCAGTACGCCGGAACTTCGGATCAATATGGAGGAGGACAAACACGCTACCTTCATGGAACAACTTATCGACGGCGCCAGTTTCGAAGGTGGCGAACTCAACACTATAGACGGGGTACGGGTCGATTTTCCCGATTCATGGGGACTCATTCGGCCATCAAACACAACGCCGTGCCTAGTGTTGCGTTTCGAAGGTGACGATGAGGTAGCTTTGAAGTGCGTGCAAGAGAAGTTTCGTACCGTACTGCTGGAGCAGGATCCTGGATTGGATCTTCCATTCTGACGACGGGTTTGGGCACGGAACCGGGTCTCTAAAAAGACGATTCGTGCATCGCGCTATAGTGAGCAGAGAGTCAACCACGCGACCTATTTGAGCCGCCTATGGATACGGGAACTAGAGATCCGAAAATCACCGCGCATGTGTTGACGGAAGCGTTGCCGTATATACAACGCTTCAAAGACAAGGTGCTAGTAATCAAGTACGGCGGCAACGCGATGGTACAGGCGCACCTTAAGAAAAGCTTTGCCCGTGACATCGTATTGATGAAGTCGGTTGGCATGCATCCTGTGGTGGTGCACGGTGGTGGGCCGCAGATCGGAGAAGCGCTGGCCAAAATCGGTAAGCAATCGGAATTTGTGGAAGGTATGCGCGTTACTGACAGTGAAACCATGGACGTCGTGGAGATGGTGTTGGGCGGTCTTGTTAACAAGGAAATCGTCAACTTAATCAATGGCGTCGGTGGCCGAGCGGTGGGCCTTACCGGGAAAGACGGCGATTTTATTCGTGCGAGCAAGCTCATGTTAACCCGCGAGGCGGCCGAGGCAGAGCCACCGGAGATTATCGATATCGGTCACGTCGGTGAGGTTGCCAGCATCAATACCAACGTGGTCGATATGCTGATCGCGAGCGACTCTGTTCCCGTGATCGCACCGATCGGTGTGGGCGCTGACGGAGAGTCTTACAACATCAACGCCGATATGGTGGCCGGCAAGGTGGCCGCGAAATTGCAGGCAGAG
>CAZBOQ010000303.1:0-10175 GCA_964493555.1 uncultured Gammaproteobacteria bacterium
GGGATTGGTGCATATTGAGGCCGGTATCAAAGGTGCTGAAGCCAGAATATCTGCTGCTAGAAAATACGTTCGGGAATTCGGTGTTGCGACTGAATGTGGATTAGGTCGGCATGCCCCAGAGGAAATCGAACCACTGTTAGAAATCCATGCTGGCTGTGCTGCTCCGATAAAGTGACAAAATTCCACAGGAAGTAAGAGTGCCTTCCGCTAAAAGAACAATGATGAATAACTTAATCGATGGCCCGAGAGGTCAACGAGTAGAAGATCAGGCCTATCATTGATGAAACGTCGTGTCAGCGTGAGAAAGGGAGGATTGTTTATCGGAATGAATAAATCATCCTTTCACTTTGGACCATGCCGCG
The DNA here is from genome assembly GCA_964493555.1 of uncultured Gammaproteobacteria bacterium. Classification (GTDB taxonomy): domain Bacteria; phylum Pseudomonadota; class Gammaproteobacteria; order JADZEE01; family JADZEE01; genus CAZBOQ01. The sequence continues at coordinate 363 of CAZBOQ010000303.1, forward strand.
GACAAGGTCCGTTTTGCATTGCCACCGAGGATCAGCCCAATTTCTGACTCGTTGTAACCACGCCGGATCAGCCCTTCGGTCAAATCGTAAATCCGTTTCGGATGGTTGAGTCCTTCAATGTCATCCTTCTCGCGAAATTTGTAGCTGCCAGGTTTTAAATTTGCTTTTGATGCTTCGACGTAAGCTCTAGGCAAAGAATCGTAGCCGTATAAAGCAATGTCGCTTCCAATTGCAACGTGCTCGATCCCCACTAGTTTGATTACGTGATCAAAATGGTCAAGTGCGTGCTCGATGGTGGTGGGCTCTCGGTCACGGATAAATACACGTAAAAAACCGATGCCCATAACGCCCTCGGAGTGCGCCATCTTGCGGATCGCCTCATCCGACTTGGTTCGTGGGTGAGACGGATTGAGCGCGCGCGCGACCGAATGGGTAATCATTACCGGGCTTTTGCTTAGTGCCAATGCATCAAGTGTCGTTTGATCGCCACAATGAGATACATCGACTGCCATACCGATTTTGTTCATTCTCTCAACAACCGCAACCCCGTAGTCACTTAAGCCACCATCAGAACGTTCCGTGGCGCCCGAGCCGATCAGGTTGCGGGAGTTATATGTTAGTTGGGAAATGCGTTGTCCAATCTGATAATACCGATCGATATCATCTAAACTTCGAAAATGGTCGGAGTTCTCCGATCCCAGAATCATGCCAATCTTGTTGTTGCTCAGAACACGATCGAAATCATCCGTACTATCAACTCGTATGAAGGAATTATGTTTGTCAGCGAGAAAACTGTTATGCAACGCGTAATCATGCAATGTGTCCTTGATTGTTTCTACGGTAGTATGAATCACATTGAGGCCAGAATTGCGAAACGCCGTGATTGTTTGGTCGTCAAAGCTGTCAGGTCTTGTTAAGAATGACTCCACCGTTTTTGGATACAGGCTCAGTGCATGTTTAAGGTCGATGGCGAATGAGGTTTTTACGAGGTCTATCGCCTTGATGGAATATTCTCTATTGCCGATACCTGCTACCGGGACGGCACTCTTGCTTACAAACGGAAAGCCCAAAACACCCAAGGTCGCAGCAGCAGACCCTTTTAGCATCGTGCGTCTGTTGACAGGGGAGCGAGTGATCATTTTAAAATCTATAAACTCGCGACTGTTGTATTTCTCATTTCAAATATCGTTTCGATTCTTCACGGCTACTATGCCAGCGGAAGAACTCGATGATATAACCACCGGGATCAGTCATGCGAAATTCCTGGATCATTCCATCGGCGCCGTCTTTGATACCGTGGATCATGTTGATCCCTTCGACACCCTTTAATTTTTCGTACCAGGCTTCCAGTTCGGCAGTTTCGATAGAGAGTAATGCGGCCTTGTTTTCGGTAGGTCGAAGAGAACCACCGGTTGCGTTGACTAGACCGAGAAAGGAGCTTGGCGTCAACTCGAAAATGACTACCCAATCTTCATTCGTAACCCGTTTCAGACCCAGTTTATTTTCGTACCAATTTGCCGCAGCGCTTAAATCGGTGTAATAGAAAAATGGAACACCGCCCGCGATGGACGGCTGTGAATTTCCAGACGCAATAACTTGCCCTGAGAGAAATAGGGTTAGCACAACAGCAGATACAAATGCCAAGATTGATTTTTCGCTTTTCTTGTGTTGCATGATTGAGCCTCGCGTATTGTAGACGCAAGTAGTGTAATTGAAGTGGTCTATACTGCAATGGGCCGAATAGCTTAAATCTTTGCTCATATCGTTAAGCTTGATTAGCCATGCGCATTGGCAACGATTAAACCGTCGACGTCTAGATCTGTATCTACAGACACCGTCGTGGGAACGTGTGATGCCGTAAGTTGTAGATGCACCCCAAGTCATCCGTACCGCTCATTTGCTAGGGAGGGCGCTCGGCAAAATACAGAGATCAATAAATGATGGATGCCGTTCGCTATGATGAATGACGTTTGTGGCGATCTGGATGTCACGGACCGTATCGTTGGCCAGCATTGCGTTACCGCTGTTAGTGTTGCGGGCACGCCGAGGAAAGTTGCTGCTGGTGATGTCCACTTGTAAACAACTACCGGTCTGTACCGTGTGGTGGAGATGTGTCAGGTGGATGCTGACTCTGTAGATCTTTTCAGCCTGTAACCGCTGGGCTCCGGCCTCGGGTTGGCGGTACATTGCGCGGATTACGCCGTCCATCAGTAGTGTGGTGCGGCCGTCTGGTTCGAATTCAATGAGTTTCGCAACGAAATCGGTGTCTGGGCAGTTGGACTGAACGTGCAAGGTGACCACGACTGGACCCGCGATGGTTAAATCCTCATCTAACACTTTGCCTCGGTAAATCAAACCATAGTTCGGTAAAGCCTGTACGGGCCGTTGATCGAGAGGGCCTTCGTCGATGGCCATGTTTCGGCCACCCAAGGTTGGGATAGGGTGATTAGGATCGTAGAGATAGCTTCTCGGAGCCCTGCCAGTATTTTCGGCACAAAGGTGTCCGTTCTCCGAAAAATACAGTCGATGTTGAACTGCATGGGGCAAAGGCCACTCATCTGCGTAATGCCAATCGTCTGCCAAGTAGCTCTCGGCATCCGTGGTCCAGGATTGCGGCGAATAATGTATGGCAGGTTCATTCACGATTGGCAGTGGCTCGTCTTTCAACCAGTGATCGAACCACTCGAAATAGGGGTCGCGGGGCCAGAAGTTCTTTTGGTAGATAAAATAGTGGCCGTTGGGACCGATCCACAAGCGCTGGTTGCCACTGCGAGACTGGATCTCACTAAATGCTGCCAGCACGCTGGTGAGGAAAATGTCGTACCAGGTGGTTACATGGAAACCAGGAACGTCTATGGTCGCACGAAAATTGTGTTTGGTTCGAAACGCATCCGGAGCGGGATGGCTGAGGATTTCGTTGAGGTAAGGCTGACAAACGGAGAAATCCGGATAATCGGTTAACGGCAAATGCATCCACTGATCGTTTTCGATAAAGTGCGGATGGGTGCTTCGCGCTGTATCGAGCGCTAGATAAGTTGCTTTCGCGCAAACTCGTGCGCGGTCGAAGGCTTCTGTTTTTATGCCCTTGCGCTGCGTCACGGCGTCACGGTGAGTGAGGGAGAGTCCAGGTATGTTATTGGCGATCCACAACCACAGACGCTCCAACTCGATCGATTGTCCTTCGTAGACGATGTCATCGTAGATGTTCGATCCACCTGCTTGGGTGAAGAATGCACGCACACTAGGATGGCATTGTGAGGCAGCGGCGAGGGCGGTCGTGGCTGCGGCGGAGGAACCGGATAATCCGACCTGGTTGTTGGACCAGGGTTGCGTGGCGATCCATTCAAGCGTGTCGTAACCGTCCTCAGGATCGTCGCGATAGACATGATCTTCGCCCTCGGAACCGTGTCTGCCCCGCGTATCTTGATATACGGCAGCGTAGCCGTGCTGGGTAATTTCGTGCCAGCCGCGTAACAATGAGCCGCGCATCGGGTCGTTGGGATCCGGTAGCCAACCTTTGGTGCAGTCAGTGACGTTTTGTCCCTGTGGAGTGGTGATGCCGTAGGGGGAGCGTTGGAGAATTACGGGATAATGATTCCCATTATCGGCGGGGAGAAATACGAAAGTATTTAGCCGTTTCCCATCTCGCATAGACACCATCTTTTGGAAGCAGCGTGCGCCTTTGATAAGTTGCATGATGACATTATATCGCTCTGGCCGATAACCTTTTACAACACACACTTTGTCCCTCTTCCCATGCGAAAGGGACAGAGCTTAGCTCTGACGAATATCCTGATTTCTTCGATGATCTTACTAGCGTGAGGGTCCTTTACCTTGATACTGTTACGTCTCAACTAGGGGAAGGGTTTGAGAGGTTGGTATGCCTAAGGTTTTAGCTAATAGCGTCGGGCTTTATTACGAGGAGCGCGGCAGTGGCCCGGCGATGATTTGGGCGCACGGTCTAGGACAGAACTGCGGTGATTGGGATGAACTCATGGCGTATTTCGGTGATCGATACCGCGTCGTTGCCTACGATGCCCGCGGTCACGGTCGTTCCGATCTTTTGGAAAACGCTGATGCTTATTCTCAGGAGTTAATGGTTGAGGACATGGCCGGACTACTGGACACACTAGGAATCGCCGAGGCGATAGTTGCCGGGCATTCGATGGGTGCGAACGTCGCGCTTAACTTTGCGCTACAACGTCCTGAGCGATGCATCGCAGCCATACCTGTGGCCATCGGTTCCGGTTCATCCGATGTTGCGAGATGGAACAAGTACTACCATAAGCTTGCGGACCTTTTGGAGGTGGAAGGAACGGCTGCATACCTCGACGAGCTCAACAGTATCCCTGCATGGGCCAGTGCAATGGCGCATCCGAGGATCGGTGAACGGGTGCGGCGATCGGAACTCGCCAACGCGCCACATGCGCTGGCCAATGTGATCCGTGGCGTCCAGGCTCGGCGACCCAGTGTTTTTGACTTACAACCGAAATTGGAAACCTTAAGCGTGCCGGTACTGGTCATGTTAAGTACTGGAGATGAACCGGTGGTTGAATGCTCTAAGTTTCTGGTACACCATTTGCCGAATGCGACTCTAGCGGAGATTTCAGCGAGGAGTCATTGGACGCATCTAGAGGCAGCAGATGTATTTCACCAAAGCATCGACCGTTTCCTTGACGCGTTAGGCTAACCTGACGCTTCGAAGGCGTTCAAGACATGTCAAAACTCGACGGACGCGTGGCACTGATAACAGGATCAGGGCGCGGTGTGGGGCGGGCTTTGGCGCTTAAGTTTGCAAGCGAAGGCGCGCGGGTTGTGGTCAACGATCTTGATGAAGCCCCTGTGCTTTCCGTGGTCGCGGAAATAGAGGCTGCCGGCGGGGTGGCGGTCGCCTGCGGGGGTAACGTCACTGCTGAGGATTTTCCCAAACGGTTCATCCAAACGGCACTGGAAAACTACGGCGATATACATATTATCGTGAATAATGCTGGCTATACCTGGGATTCAGTGATTCAAAAAATGACCGATGAACAATTTGACGCCATGCACGAGGTTCACGTAAGAGCGCCTTTCAGAATTCTGCGCGAAGCTGCCGAGATTATCCGCATCAAATCCAAGGAAGAAGCTTTGACCGGTCGGGAGATATTCAGAAAAGTCGTTAACGTCTCATCGATTGCTGGCTTTGGCGGCAACGCTGGTCAGGCAAACTACTCATCCGCCAAGGCAGCGTTGATCGGCCTGACTAAAACGCTGGCTAAGGAGTGGGGGCGTTACAAGGTCAATGTCAACTGTATCGGGTTCGGTTACATCGAGACGCGACTGACGGAACTCGTGGAAGAGGAAAAGATTATTCATATCGACGGGCGCAAAGTGGCGGTTGGTATTCCCAAAGAGGGCGCGGACGGGTTTTTGGCCCTTATCCCACTCGGCCGCGCAGGTACACCTGAGGAAGCCGCCGACGGTGTCTTCCTATTCTGCACGCCCGAATCGAATTACATCACTGGACAAGTAGTGACCGTCGGCGGTGGATTAGTTGCCTGACGGACGCCAGTGGTGCAAACCAAATCTAGGGAGACTCGCAAGTCACCGGAGGGGAGGTGGCCCAGCGCAAGCAAGTGATCGGATTGCACTGCGCGATTCGATCTTTTTCTCTGAGGATGTCCCCGATTCAGCGTAGCCTGCCATGACGCGAGACCAGGGAGCACCGCTAGATCCGGACCGACCGCGTTCGATCTTTGCCTATGCTTATACATCGGCAGTGGCGGTTGCGATCCTATCGTTCGGCCCGCTAATCGTCGGTGGCTACGTAGAATTCGAAGGTAAGACGGAAGCGCAGGCCGGCTATCTGTACTCCGCGGAGATGACCGGCTACGCAACGAGTTCGCTAGTCGTCTTCGCGTTGTTGTCACGCCTAAATTGGCGCTACCTTGTAATTGCCGGGCTCCTGACAATGTTGGTGGCCAACCTGGCGACAATGCTGGTGCACGACTATGCGGCGTTAATGAACCTTCGCATCTTGTCAGGGTTAGGCGCTGGGACGTTGATGATCATGACCATGGTGTCGATCGGCTTAAGTCGGGATCCAGATCGGGGTTACGGTTTTTGGACGTCAATGCAGCTCTTGATTGGTGGCATGGGATTGTTTGTCCTGCCGTGGCTCATGCCGTGGTTCGGGCTTATGGCGCCGTTCGGGATCGTTATCGTGCTGGCACTCCCGATCGTTGCACTGATTTCTGCATTCCCGGAGAAAGGAACTATCAACGGGAACGGTAATACCCCTACTTCTTCGGTGCTTCTGGGTGTCACCGGGCTGTGCGGTATATTTATTTATTACGCTGGACAGGCCGCGGTTTGGGCCTACCTGGAACGTATGGGTGATGTTGCCGACATATCGTCGGAAACGGTTGGCGGAGCCTTGTCACTGTCGCTGGGGGTGGCGTTGGTCGGTGCGCTGGCCGCGACCTGGTTAGGCAACCGCTTTGGGCGGCGCGTGCCAATCGTCGGCAGCATGCTCTGCTCGGCGGTGGCGATTATTTTGCTCTGGGAGATCAGCTCGCCGAGTATCTTTGCGGTTGCCGCCTGTCTGTTCAACGCTGGATGGTACTTTTGCCTTCCTTACATCACTGCGGGCATCGCTGAGCTCGATACCAACGGGCGCTTAATCATCGGACTGGCGGTTGTCTATCCCGCATCAATAGCGACGGGGCCGGCGTTGGCTGCTTCGCTAATTGGTCCGGTAGGCTTAAGCCCGGTCCTGTGGATAGGTCTGTTATCCTTACCTATTGGACTGACAATAATGTGGTGGGCGATCGGCCAACGCAAAGGAGGTTAGTAATGCGCCGCAATTTCGTCACTGCGGCAGAACTAGAAATGATAGCGCTACCAGCGGATGAGGCCTACAACTTGCCGCAGGCTGCGTATACGTCCTCCTCTATATTCGAACTCGAACGCGAGCACGTTTTTAACGCGAACTGGGTTAATGTTGCTCATAGTAGTCAGGTACCCAATGTTGGTGACTATCTGTGTGTTGATGTGTTTGACCATCCGCTAGTGGTGACCCGTACAAAGGACGGTGAGGTTTGTGTCATGTCAAGGGTTTGTCGGCACAAAGGCACCTTGATAGCAGAGGGAGAGGGGAATGCAGCGAAGTTCGTGTGCCCATTTCATGCTTGGTCTTATGCTCTGGATGGTGAATTGGTAGCAGCTCCATTGATGGATCAAGTGAAAAACTTCGAGCGCGCCGACTGTCGCCTTCCGCAGGTGCGCATGGAAATTTGGGAGGGATTTGTTTTTGTCAACATGAGTGGTGAAGCGAAACCTTTGGGTCCACAACTTGAGGGCTTGCGTGAGCGCTGTGCGAACTGGTGTTTTGCCGAATTGGAGCTTGCGCACAGGCCCTTTTACTACCAACAAGCACAAAATTGGAAGATCAATGCTGAGTCCTTCCTCGAGTCCTATCATCATCTCGGTGCACATGCGAAAACCTTTCAACCGACTTACCCAGCTGCGAACGGCTACCCAATTGAAAGCACCGGCAGTTATTCGGTATTTAGTTTCGGTCAAGCGCTGGGTGGTTTGGAGAAAAACATAGACGGCGGATTGAGTTTGCCGTTCATTAAGGCTCTAACCGCCGCGGAGCGGATGGAACCGATGGTTGTGTTTGTCTGGCCGAGTCTTCTGTTGGGTGTAGGAACCGACCAAGTGGCCTATTATCGGATCATGCCGACCGATGCCGAGGGTCACGATCTTTGGCTGAACGATCTCATGCCACGCACGACGGTACAGGATCCGACGTATCGTGAGGCAATCGATGCGCGCGTCAAGTGGGCCACCACGGTGGTACATGAAACTGACGATATGCCGGTCTTTGACCGTTGCCACCGCGGTATACGTAGTCCATTTTATAATCAGGGGCGCCTGGCTTTTCCTTACGAACGCTGCCTTTGGGAGTTCAACCAGTGGTGGGCTGAACAGTTAGGCGAACGCGTCCTGAATTCACAAAGCGAGGCGGCGCGTGATAGCGCATTATTGTAACGCAGGATCCCGCAACGCATGCATAGCCCAAGCTGCAATTAACAAGGGGCATGCGAAAAACGTAAAGCTTGCAGCGGTCGACCATTGTGCAGTGATTAGTATGCCGCCGAGATAAGGTCCCAGTATTGCGCCGAATCGGCCTGCGCCGATCCCCCATCCGACCCCGGTGGAACGTATCTCGATTGCGTATAAGCGGGTCGCCACCATATAGAGTCCGACGAATCCACCGAGTACGAAAAAGCCTACGACGAAGCTCATTGAAAGCAGTAGCCACCATAGTGGCGGAACGATGCCGAACAGGATCATGCTGATCGCCGCCGCCACGAAAAAGCCTCGTAACAATGGGCGTAGCGATCGTCGGTCAGCTAGGTAACCACAGGTCCAATCACCGACGATGGTACCGAGGTTGAACGTAACGCCCGCATAGATCCCCAGCGACAATGGTAAGCCAGCGCCCATTACGATTTTTGGCATCCAACTAGTGAGATAGAATAATGGCAGATAACTCATGAAAAACGCGATCCATAACAGCACGGTCGCACGCCGCTGACCCGCACCGAGTAGGGCAAGGACGGTGGGACGTTGTGGTGCCATGGCAAGCGGTGGCAACTTTTCCAATGGTGCAGCACCGATCTTGTGCAATATTGCATTGACCCTGCCGAGTGTGCCGCGCGGTCGACGTTCGAGTAGAAATTGCACTGATTCGGGTAAGCCGATCGCCACCAGAGGTAGTAGCAGTAAGCCGATCACTCCACCCAAAAAGTACACCGATTGCCAACCGTAGGCCGGGATCATAGCGGCGGCGAGGAAGCCACCGAGTACACCGCCAATACCGTAGGCTGAATGCATGACGCCGATGGCGAGGTTTCGTTGTCGTACTGGCGCGTACTCTGACACCATGGCGGTCATGCTGGCGAGCATTGCACCGATGCCGATGCCCGTGAAAAAACGCGCCAACAAAAGTTGCTCGATCGTCGTTGTCAACCCGGTCAGTCCCATGGTCACTGTGATCAGCACTAGGCAATAGAGCAACAACGCACGCCTGCCAATCAAGTCGGCTATTGAAGACACAAACATCGCACCTACAGCCATGCCAATAACGCCAACACTGAAAACTATGCCCAGCGCATGGTCTCCCAATCCCCAGGATTCGGCGATGGCAGGGGCGGTGTACGCAATTGCGAACACATCGAATCCATCGAGCATCTCAAGTAGAAAGCACAAGATGACTACGGTAAGTTGCGTGCGCCGGGCTTGCGGAGCACCGCGACTGAGCTCTGGAATGTCCACGGTTCGTGAGTTTAGCTAAATCAGCGGTTTCACCGCTTCCAATGTCCTGAATAACATATCGCCGGTGGGGCTAAGGATGTTCGGATAAACCTTTTTGTTTTAATTGAATTCAAGTTCCAGCATTGTCTCACAGAGTTCGCACGCGATCTTCGCTTCGACGTAATGTTTATCGGTGAGTCAACATGAGTCACCGAAATATCAATGCCGCTCAACGGCGGTAACGGTTGTGTCTTGGCACTGGTTAACATTTCAGCGTTAGTTAGTCGGTATAGCATTGAAAGAATGTTCGATAAGCAGACAGGTCTAGGCCTGCGGCCGGATTAAATATTTTTTGCCCGTGGCGCGCAGGCCGTAAATGTTGATTTCCTCCGCTTGCAGAGTCTGTGCCAAGGAGACTTCCTTCGCATAGGAGCTTGCGAATGTGGTCTTGAGTTCTTTAGCTACGCGTTCCCGTAACGCTTGTGCTCCATCTTTGCCGATCCGTTTCAG
>CAZBOQ010000304.1:0-27780 GCA_964493555.1 uncultured Gammaproteobacteria bacterium
GCGCTCCCGGCGGGCGCCAGATTTCGGTTTGCGCATCTCCCGACAGGCCAACCTCGGCTTGGACGGTGTCGTAGTAGCTGCGGAGATCGCTGTATTCAAGCGGCCAATCTAATCCGACACCGTGAATTGTCCGACGTTTGAAATCTTCGATATGAAACCGCGGCCATAATCCAGATTGATGTAACGCGGTACCGCCGATGCCGCTGCCAGCGCCACTGGATAAATTCGTACTCTCTTGGGTGTCCTCTACATGGGGCGTCGACCAATAAAGACGCCTGGCCCAGATCGGTGAGCTGTAAAGATCTTGAGATTTGCGCTCCGGCCCGGCCTCTAACACCCGCACAGTCTTGCCGGCCGTCGCAAAGCATGCGGCAAGCACACTGCCTACCGGCCCCGCGCCTACGATCACTACATCGACGTTCTCCTCGTTAATCATCGCTACCAGGCACTCGGCGGTAAGATGTGCGCCATATATGGAATACCGAGTTTGTCGTAGTCATCCATGCCGGCATAGACCACATCGACGGCGTCGCCGCGCACGATTAAGTAAAGCAACGATGCGGGTGGTCCAGTCCAGTTCGCCGGTTGCTCATCGCGGATCAGTTTGATGATTTCAACGGCAATGGCGGTCTCCAGGGAGGCGAAGTTCCCCCCGTATTTATTACGACTGAATTCGTCGAGGGCACGCAAGGCGTCGCGATAAAAGTCGAGATAGGGCGGTGCGATGAAATGTTTGGCTATTAATAAGGACTCTCGAATCGGCAAACTCAGTTGTTGATCGATAAAATGCGAAACGCCAGCATCGCGCGCACCGGGGTGTAGTATTTCGCCCATGGCATCGAGCGCCGCGATTTCGTTTGGCCGAAGCACCCGAAAGGGTAGTCCCTGATCGCGTGCTTCGGCGGGACTCATTAACACTTCCCTACCGTTCAGTAGGAAAACGATACTTGCTGAGCCAGAAGTCTTGAGAAAGGCACGTCTGCCGTTTGGCGTTCGGTTATTACGAGTTCTATGCGTGGTTTTCATAAAGACCGTTAATCTTACCTATGGCGATGCAGAAGGCCAATTTCAGCCTGTGCGGTTGAGTCTCTACCGACATTTTCTTAGACTGGCGCGGCCTTTTGAAGGGCGAAAGGCAATTACGGCGAGGTGTTCTGGTGTGTCTATAATTTTGAGATATCTCAATGCCTGATCTCGTTGGCATCCTGCAGACGCTTAGGGCGGTGCGGCCGATCCTCATCAATGCTATCAAGACGGGTCGTGTTTTCAACCCGCAATGTGCGTTAACAAAAGCCGATCCGGATATTCTCTGTGAGTACGACGTCGCGATCCCAATGAGGGATGGTACGTTTTTGACCGCCAATGTGTTTCGCTCCAAGTCGGCGGCTGAAAAGAGGGAAAAACTTCCTGTGGTTATGTGCGCTCACCCCTATGATAATCGCCTCATCCCGGCGTTAGGTAAAACACCATTGGGTGGACCGCCCCAGCAATACCGGATAATACCGCAGCGCGCGAAGCCCAAATTTTCTGAATTAACCAGTTGGGAGTCACCGGATCCCAATTTTTGGGTGTCGGCGGGCTATGCAGTGGTTAATCTCAATCTTCCAGGGTTTGCCAACAGCGGTGGTAGACCGACATTGTTTTCCAGCCACCAAGCAACGTGTTTTTCGCAGGCAATTGAGTGGATTGCTAAACGGCCATGGTCGGCCGGCAAGGTCGGCCTGAGTGGCGTAAGTTACCTAGCCATTTCCCAGTATTACGTCGCGGCTGGTCAGGGCGAAGGGGGCGTACCGGAGGCGCTCGCGTGTATCTGCCCGTGGGAGGGCGTAACGGATCTTTACCGGGATATGTTTTACGAAGGTGGGGTGCGCGAGGAGGGTTTTCCGGTGTTCTGGTGGCACACGGAAGTCAAGCCAACGATCAATTGCAGCGAAGCCGAGTTTATCGAATCTGAAGGTTGCCGACCGCCAGAGATGGGTGTGCAGCACCCGTTTTATGATGATTTCTGGCAGGCCAAGGTTCCGGATTTGTCGGGCATAAAACTACCAATGTTGACTTGCGCGAGTTTCTCAGATCAAGGTTTGCATACCCGTGGCACATTCAATGCGTTTTTAAAGGCGAGTTCTGAGAACAAGTGGGTGTATACCCATCGGGATCTTAAATGGGATGCCTATTATTCGAAAGAAGTGATGGAGTTGACTCGGTGTTTCTTCGATTGTTTTGTCAAAGGTGAAACCAGTAACGGATTTCTGCAATCGGCGCCAGTGCGCTTGGAAGTGCGTTCCGCTCGTGATGTTATCCATGAAATTCGAAACGAGCGGGAATGGCCACTGAAACGCACCCACTACAAGTCGTTGCATTTGCAAATCAATGGTCGGTCACTCAGCGTGGTCCCGGTTGCGACAGTTGGAGAGCTTAGCTACGACGCCAAGGCGGGACACCTCGAACTCGATCATGTGTTCAGCCAAGATACGGAATTGACCGGCTACATGAAATTGCGTTTGTGGGTCGAAGCCCGCGCTGCTGGTGCAGCTGTTCCGGACGATATGGTTCTATTCATATGCATTAACAAATTGGATAGAAACGGCAATTCAGTGCGCTTCTACGGTTCGGTCGGCAACCATCAAGACATGGTGGCGCGCGGATTATTGGCGGTATCACGGCGGGCGTTGGACAAAGCGGAATCGACCCCGTGGCAGCCGGTGCTTGCCAACGCTCGTGATGAAAAACTATCCCCGGGAGAGATCGTGATGGTCGAGATTGCGATCAACCCTAGTAGTACCTTTTTCTCCAAAGGTGAAGCGCTGCAGCTCATCATCTCACCCAACGAGATCATTCCATCGCCACCGTATAAAAAATCGAACACCTGTAACCGCGGCGTACATGTTGTACACGTCGGAGGCGACTACGATTCGCATTTGATGATTCCAGTGATCCACCCGTAACCGAACTTAGGCTCAAAGAAAGAATCCCTTGCCGTTCGGAAGAGGGAGTTTATCGGGATTTCGCTTTGGCGTACCGTGCTCGCGATGCTATGGACGAAAATATGATGTATCTTCCTCCATCAAAATAATCTTGAATTTGCCAAGGTCTTCCCCATGCATTTAGCTAAACGAAATCTCATCGATATCCAGGGATACATAACGTTTCTGGAAGAGCACAATCATCTAGTACGGGTAAAAAGCAGCGTTGACCCCAAATTTGTTCTCGCTGGCATCGCCAAAAAATTCGAAGGTGGTAAGGCAGTATTGTTCGAGAAGGTAAAAGGACACAGACATCCAGTGTTGGTCGGTCTGTATTGGAACCGCGATATGATGTCGCAGTTTTTCGAGTGTAGTAGCCAGGAATTGCCGTTTCTATTGAGCGATGAGATCCGTGCTTGGCGAAAGAATCCGATCGAACCGGTCATCGTAAAGCGAGGGCTGGCCAACGAGGTCATCGAAAAAGAAGTCGATCTCAACAGTTTGCCGATCCCACACCACGCTGTAGGTGACGGTGGTGCGTATTTGACTTCCAGTGTAGTGATAGCCAAGGATCCCGACACGGGGGTTCGCAATCTGTCCATCCATCGAATGATGCGATCGGGCAAGAAGCGCTTCACCATGTTGTTGGAAGAACTCGGCCACGTAATGGACTACTACAAGCGAGCGGCGGCTAAGGGCAAGCCGCTGGAAATAACTGTAAATAACGGCGTCGATGCAGCGGTTAACATGGCTGCGGCCTCTCCAGCTTCGGCCGCCCCAATGGAAATGGACGAGCTCGGCATCGCCAGCCAGATCCGGGGGGAGCCCGTGCAGTTGATTGAATCACAGACAATCGATGTCGAGGGCATTGCTAATGCCCAGTATGTCATCGAGGGACGCATACACCCGAGTAAGCGTGCGCCTGAGGGGCCGTATGCAGAAGTCACCGGTTATTACGCCTCGCGCGAAGATCGATGGGTTTTTGAACCGACTAAGATTACCCGGCGACGCAAACCCATTTTTCATACGCTCCTATCAGGTCAGGAGGTTTATAACGCGTTTGCGGTGATTGCCGAGGCGGGCATTTTCGAAAAAGTAAACTCTCTGGTGCCAGAAGTGACAGCGGTGCATTTGTCGAACGGAAGTATCCCCTACCATCTGGTCGTGCAGATCGACAAAAAAGTCGAAGGTATTCAGAGCAATGCCATTATGGCTTCGTTCATATCGCTGGCGTTTCTCAAGATGGTTACGCTGGTTGATACCGATGTCGATATCTTCAATATGGCGGACGTCGAGTGGGCGGTGGCGACGCGTTGCCGGATGGAGAAAGACTTGCATCTGTTCCACGATGGTATTGGACATCGTCTGAACCCCAGTGTAGACAACGACAAGTGGACCAGGATCGGCATAGACGCAACCGTACCGTTGCCGCGCGAGGGGAAGTTCGATCGTGCCACCATGCGCAACGTAGATCTCAGCAAATTCAAGATCGAAGGCGCCTAACGACTTCATTGGCTCGCGGGTATTGTCCGGAGATTGGATTGAGCGTTAGCGACGCCCAACATGCGAAGTGTATGTCGACAAAATATTGCACCTTGCCAACGCTCAACCGTCTTTAAAGCTATCAATACCTCAAACAACAAAATAGATCGCGCGCCGCGCGCGTTTGCCGCACTGATCGCTGCCCAGGTTGCGGGTATTGCGTGGCTCGCGATCTTGCCATTTCTCGTAGGTGCTATGGTCAACCGTTTCGCGCTCAGTCCGATGGCGGTCGGTCTTGTTATTTCAACTCAACTCGCAGGTGCTGCGGTCGCTTCCACGTTGCTCTCTCGGATCATTAATGAAATTCCAGCGCGTAAAGTCGTGCTCGCCGCGCTGGCGTTGGCGCTGGTGGGTAATTCCTTGGCAGGATTTTCGCCGAATGTTGAAATCTTGGTGGTGTCGCGGCTGCTGGCTGGGCTTGGCGAGGGTTGTTTACTGGCTTGTTGCGCCACGGCAGCGGCGCTGACTCGACACACGGAGCGAACGTTTGCTTTCTACAGTATAGGAATCAGTTGTTTCAGCGTCCTCGCTTTGCTGAGTTGTCCGTTGTTGATCGATACGTTCGGGCTTGCAGGAGGATACGCTTGCGTGATCATCGCGGATATGGTCGCAGTCGTTTTGGTAGCGTGCGGGTTTCCGCTGCGGCTGCATTCTAACGCTTATGGAGATAACAAAAGTAAGGTCTCGGCGGATCTACGAAAGATCGGACTTCTCGCCGTATTTTTCTTTTCGGCGAGCAATGCAGGTGTCCAAACTTTCTTGGAACGGATTGGCGTCGAAGGGTTGAATGTTTCCAACCATGCGTTGGGACCAGCTATGGCTATTGGTGCGGCGGCAGCTGTCCTCTCGCCCTTCGTGATAGTTTTTCTCGCACACAAATCGGGGCGACTGTTAGCGATCACGATCTCAGGTCTATTGCTGGCAGGCTGCATGTACGCCATAGCCCATACAACGATTGTCTCGGTTTATCTGTGTGGTGCCGCAGCGCTGATGCCAATAGCCGTGTTTCTGCAGCCGTACGTTGTTGGTGTGCTGGCGACACTTGACGCCAGCGGCCGCCTCTCGGCAGCGGCTACGGCCGTCTCGTCCATAGGTTTCGCCGTCGCCCCCACCTTTGCCGGTATGATTGCTGAACGTTGGGGCTTGAGCAGTGTGGGCCTGTTCAGCTCGGTTGCGATGGTTGTGTGTATCGTCTTGTTGTTAAAACCGGCCTATGCGGCCGATCGGCGTAGTGCGTCGGTGTGAATTATTGTGGTCGGTCCGGAAATTAATAAGTGGCTAGATCTTGGCTGTCGATTCGGTCCAGCGATTCGGCACCGGCCAAGGCTCTCTGTTCTAAACTCGTTGCATCCGGTAGTAAGTGCTGGGCGTAAAACGTTGCGCTAGCACGTTGGCGCCGATCAAACGCAGAATCGGAGCGGGCCGCGGCAATCATCCGTAACCACATCCATGCGCCTGTCACCAGACCGACCAAAATCAGATATGGATAAGCCCCAGCTTCAACCTCACGTTGGCTGTTCTGATCGGTCTGTAGGAACACTTCAGAGATCCGGTCGAGTCTCGCCAGCGCGTCGTGCAGGCCTTCCACGAGTTGAGAGGCGCCAGCTAGATCGGCGTGCTGTTCCAATTCGGTGCGGATCCGAGTAGTGAATTGGTAGTAACGTTTGCCGCGGTCACGGATGAGCTTGCGCAGTACTAGATCGATTGCTTGAATGCCGTTGGTCCCCTCATATATCGACGTCACCCGGCTATCGCGGACGTATTGCTCAACACCTTCATCTACGATGTAACCGTGACCGCCGTGCACTTGTAGTGCGAGATTAGCCACTTCGAAGCCGATGTCGGTAGCGTAGGCTTTACATACGGGTAACAGCCACTCGGCCTGACCTAATGCGTAATTGCGTATTTCGTCGGTTTTACCGGCGCGCGCGAGATCGAGATTCAAAGCAGTTTCCATTAGCAATCCGCGTATGCCGCCGGTTTTAGCGACCATAGTAAGTAGCATACGGCGCACATCCGGGTGTTCGATAATGGCCACGGGCGGCGCGTTGGCTGTGCCGCCTTGGGGGCGCTGGCTTGCATAGCGGATCGCTTTGCGCGTTGCTTTGCCGGCAACCGCTACACCTTGTATTGCGGTTTCTAGACGCATGGTGTTGACCATCGCAAACAGCGCTTTCAGACCGCCACCCTCTTTTCCAATGCGGTATCCCGTCGCACCGTCGAAAACCAGCACACAAGTGGGCGACGCTTTGATCCCCATTTTCTGTTCGACGCGGGTTACTTTAAGTTCATTATGATCGCCCAGTGTGCCGTCGTCGTTCATCTGGAGTTTAGGCACTAGAAACAGGCTTAATCCCCGAGTCCCTGCCGGTGCGCCAGGCGTGCGTGCTAACACCAGATGTACGATTTGTTCTGTGAAGTCGTGATCAGCGAAGCTGATAAAGCTTTTGGTACCGCTCAACTGGTAAGTGTCGCCCTCTGGCACGGCAGTAGTGCGCGTACGACCTACGTCCGAGCCCGCGTGCGCTTCAGTCATGACGATAGTCGCGGCCCATTCGCCTGACACCAACTTCGGAACGATCCGTTCCCGTAGGTCTTCGTCTGCATGTTGAATCAACAGGCGCGCTGCAGCCTTGCCCATCAACGGCAACATGCTGAATGCATGACAGGCGGCGTTGAACATTTCGGCGATTGCAGTTTGCAGCACCAGGGGCAGGTCCTGTCCACCGTACGCAACCGGTTGATCTAGCCCCTCCCAACCATCGTTGACGTAGGCCTGGTAGGCCTGTCTGAACCCGGGTGGTGTGACGACGTGGCCATTCTCGAGCCGGCTACCGAGCGCATCGCCGGGTGCATCGATGGGTGCAAGCACCTCACTGGCAAAACGGCCGCCTGCGGCGAGAACACCACGAAGGTCGGCCGCATCGACGTGCCCATAGTCCTGGGTTGAAAATAGTTGCTCGCAACGCAGTACATCGAAGAGCATGAATTCAAGATCTTTTAATGGTGCGGAATAAAGTTCACTCACGACGGTCCAGTCAGCCTTTAATTTATTATGGAGCGCAGACCGGGCGCCGGGAGGCGTCAATCTTGCGCGTGTTTCTCAACCCTCGCCGCACGATCCTCATCCCATAAGTAGTAGAACCCCGGGTCGGTGTCCAGTTCAGCATGCATCTGAAACCAAGCGTTCTCTGCTAACAGCTCGGAGACGTTGCTGTCGGCGTCCTCGACGTCGCCGAAATGCAGCGCTTCGGCGATGCAGGAATTAACACAGGCCGGCGTAGCGTCCGGATCGATCCCGGGCGTCAGGCCCTTCTCGAGCCCATCATCGACCCGGTCCGAACAGAAGGTGCATTTCTGCGCGACACCCATGGTGCGTTCGTCGAATTGTGCCTCCTCATTTGCAGTCGGTTGATTCTTATAAGCGAACTCTCTCTCGTCTACTTTGTAACGTGCCTGATAAGGACAGGCGACCGCGCAATAGGAACAGCCGATGCATAGGTCGTAGTCGATGGTGACAATGCCATCATCGCGCTGGCCGGTGGCAGTGCTAGGGCAGACATGCATGCAGGGTGGATCCGCGCAATGCTGACAGCCCACCGGCATGAATACCCGCTCGACGTCGGGGTATTCACCGAGTTCGATATCCAGGACTTTCCGCCATTGTACGCCCGGTGGGGTCGCGTTGGTGTGTCTGCACGCGGCCGTACAGGTCTGACAACCGACACAGCGGGTTAGATCCGCAATCATTACATAGCGAGTCATGTCTGCACCTCCGCTTTACGAATGTTGACCTTAGTCGCATCGATACTCGAGCCACTGCCGTCTATGAAGTCCATGTGCAGCGGTACGAGTTTATTAAGGTTAGGACGTTTGAGGTCCTTGGCATATGGTGTTTTCCATTGGCCGAATTGGGCGAGCATGATTACGGCTTCGGGGTGCACGCCCTGACGCAGGACGGCCATTCCTTCAGTGGTGGCAACCGGAGAGCTGACTTCCACTAGATCGCCGTCGGCGATACCCAGCTCTTCGGCTTTTTTGGCGTTCATCATAATACCGTTATGTCCGGCGACATTGTCGGCGAGTTCGCGGACGATCTGCAGCGCGTTGTTTCCGCCCCAGGCGTACTGCATGCTGCGTCCACCCAATACCCAAAACGGGAAGTCGCTGGCCTTCACATCCCAGTTGCGCTCGAAGGCTTCATCCCACAGCAAGTTCAGGTCTTTCCAGCTGGGTAGTGCCTCGTATTCGTGCAGTTGACGGTCCCACCAGTTCACACCGTGTTCGTGGAGGCGGTTACCCAACTCCGTGCCGACGCGAAAAATACGTTCCTGGTAGGGCAGTTCGAAGCGCAGACCTTCATCTACCATTTTCGGATACAGATACCACTTCAAATGTGGGAATGGGCGGAGCTTGAATCCTTCCTGTTTGAACCAGTCGAGTCCGTTGGTCTCCTCACCGCCAGTTAAGTCGGTGCTAGCCGCTTTACACACTGCATCCCATACCTGTTCCTCGGTATGGGCTTTGGAGGTATCCAACGCGAAATCATAGTCGTCGGTTTTCAGTGGAATACCACACACGCCAGCATTGATCATCGCGTTGTAATCTTCAAGGAGGCCTGTACGCCGTGCGAGCTCGTTAGTCACCCAGGTAAATTCCTTTGCCTCGCCGAGTGGTGGAACGACTTGCTGACGCAGTACCCATCCTTCGGATAGCCAGTAGTTTTCCTGGTAATGCGTGCCGCCGATACGGATCAGTTGATAACTCTCCAGATCCATTGCGTCGGGCAGCAACAAATCGGCAAAGTGGTTTGTCTCGTCCTCGGTGTAGGCGAAGGCCACAGTGAACGGGAAATCGGACATGATCTCGTCTATCGAGTCGGTCTCCGAAAACGAGATGTTCGGATTGCAGTGATAGACGACCCACACATCCGGTGGCTTAGGCTTGGGCCAGTTTGTCGCCGCTCTTCCCTGCAAGCGTAGCCACGTCAGCGTTGTTGAACCCAGCGCGAAAGCATAATTTCCGTTACCGACCATCGGTGTCAAGGTCCGGTGGGCGTGGCGCATCTCCGGTTGTACCAACCAGTTTTCCTTGTCGGTGGGATTCATGGGGAAATCCAAGAAGCCGTCCGGCCCTGGGCGGACGCTCTGCCAGCGATCGGTTTCAGGCTGCGTGATTAACACCGTATTGCCGACCGATCCGCCGGGTACTTCCAGCGCACCGACCAGCGTATGCATAACGGTTCGCGCCCAGACACATTCGTAAGCACCCCAACCGTTGTTGACCGATTTGCCTAGCACGATTGCGACCGGCCGAAACGGCAGCGTGCGGCCGTCAATGTCGATGGTTTCACCGATCCGCGCTTCAGTGAGGAATTGATTCGCAAGATTGCGGATTTTTTCCGCAGCGACGTCGGTGATTTGCGCAGCCCACTCCGGAGAGGATTCGGCGACCAGTTGGCGCGTCTTCTCGAACGCTGTCTCCATCTTGATGCCCTGATGAGACCAGGTATCGTCATCAGCGCCGACCTCCAGTGCATCAATTTCGTAGGTGCCGAGCAGCGCCGGTTTGATGTTCGGTGTGTCATGCGGAACAGGTTTGCCGGTGGTTTCGTCCCACACCAGTGCCTTGCGAGTTTCGGGATCGCGGGCGAAATAGCCATTTGGTGCTATCAAATAGGGTGACCCGGTATTATCGCGGAGAAACCCGACGTCCAGGTCCTCAAGCGGATGTTCGTGTAACAACACGTGCAGCATTGCATAGAGAAACGCCGGATCCGTTTTTGGCCGGATTGGGATCCATTCGGTTGCCGAGGCGCCGGTAACCGACAGATGCGGTTCTATCTGCACGCGTTTGCAACCGCGCGAACGCGCATCCGCATGCCGCCGCACGCCTTGTACGCCACCTGAGGCGTCATCGTTGCGCCCGAAGGCGATGATCAATTCAGAAAGGGGCGTATCCGGCATAATGGTGAAGCCCCGTTGCCACATCTCGCCGTACAGGTGTTCGGTGTGATAGCACTTGACCGTGCCACCCGCACCCAGGCTGCCATCCACAGGACCCCATGCGGCCAGGAAAGCTGGAAAAGTGCCCATATAAAAGAGTGGCGTTCCCGCGCCACCCGTACTGAACGCAAAACGCGGCATGCCGTCTTCGTCTTTCAGTCCGGTCGAGCGTATGTCATTGAGTTTCTCTGCGAACAGATCTAGTGCCTCATCCCATGAAATTTCGACCCAGCCCGGATCCTCGTGCCGACCTTTCTTAGGATTGGTACGTTTCATCGGTTTCAGTAGCCGATTGGGGTTGTAAAGTTTTTGCACCAGTCCGTAGGGTTTGACGCATACCTTGCCATCAGCCGGGTGGTAGCCTTTGGCGGCAAAGTTCGGTTCGACTTTGGTTGCGACTCCGTCCACGACCTCGACATTTAAAATGTCGGGACCATTGACGCACTGGTAGCAGTAGGTGGAGACTTTCTTTCGATCGGCGGTTGGGTTGACGGCGGCCATGGTGGTAGCTCTCAGCTGGATCGGTTCGTGACTATTCTATCAGGGGGGTTTACCGATTTGCAGACCGTAAGGTCGTTGAATATGCTGTTGATCTTCTTCTCTAGCCTAGGAAATTCTCTATGAGGCTTCGCAGGCTCATTTTGTTGATGTTGGCCGGTGCCCTGTGGTCTGTGTTGACCAATGCCGCGGTTCCGGTCGATATGACCATCTCCATAGTGCGCGAATCGGCGTCCACCGAGCTGCTAGGCAGCCTAGACGAGACTGGAGAAACCGAAGAGAAGTGGTTCGAATGCTGAAGTTAAAGGTAAGAAACGTGAACAACAAGCATATCCTCTGCGCCCTATCAGTGATCTTTTGGGCGTCCGCTGTCATTGCCAAGGATAGTGACATGGGCCAGCGCGTGTACGACAAGTGGTGTATCCACTGTCACGCCGCTGGGCCAGGGAATCCTGGGACACAACGACTCGCCCTGGACCGTGGAGCGGATAAGGCTGTGATTACTGCGCGTAACGATCTACCGTTTGCATACATTCGGGAGGTCGTTCGTACGGGACTTAAGGAAATGCCGTCGTTTCGGCATACCGAGATCAGTGATGTCGAGCTGGATGCGTTGGGTGAGTATCTGAACGCAATCAGGTAGCAACTCTGTTCATCTTCTCTATCCGTCTATCTCCCCACCTGCTCCCGAACGGAGTTGACGGAGGTATCCGCTAAACAAACGGAGGTTTAGGGATAAGGTGTTAATGTGATAGAGAGCTAACTCAAGTGCCCTTCTTGTACGAGCCCTCCACTGCCGTCGCCGAGCTTCGCAAGCGCGACCATAACCTCTCCAAACTGATCGATCGGGTCGGCCCGTTTCGCATGCCTTTGCGTGATAAGTCGACACTCTTTCAATCACTGCTGCGCAGCATCGTTTACCAACAACTCTCTGGGAAGGCGGCGGGTACGATATACCACCGTTTGCTGGCCTTGTTTCCGCGCAAACGCGCCACTGCGAAATACCTACTCACCCTAAGCGACGAGGCAATTCGCGGTGCTGGTATCTCGCGCAACAAATTAGCAGCGGCCAGAGATCTTGCAGTCAAGACTGTCGACAAATCGATCCCCGGTCAGCGTGTTCTACAGAGTATGGACGATGAGGCGATCATCGCGCACCTCGTGGGGGTACGCGGTATCGGACCGTGGACGGTGGAGATGTTGCTGATTTTTCATTTCGGAAGGGGTGATGTGCTGCCGGCCACCGATCTCTGTGTGCGGCGCGGCTTTATGATTTGCCTGGGGGGCGAGGTGCTACCGGAAGCTGCTGAGCTGCTGGCTTATGGCGAGGGCTGGCGGCCGTTTCGCTCGGTGGCTAGTTGGTATTTGTGGCAGGCGAATGATCTCTAACAGATCTTTTAACGACGATGAGATTAACCCTGGCTGGCCCTTCCAACAATGCGTTGAAAAATTCGCCTGCCGAAAGTGTTCAGGAACATCCGTTTGAAAAACGGCAACTCTCTGGTATTGGCCGCTGCTGTGTAGTTACTGATGCCTAGTTGCTTGCGCAGATCAACCGACGCGCCCGCCATCGGTGGGTCCAACGGGATGCCAGTCGCATCAGCTATCCGCACCATGCGTTGAAAATTGGAGACGACGCCGGCGGCATCGACCAGCGCTTCGTCACCAAGCTCCGCTACAAACGCGTCTCTAGCTGCTGTCAGAGTGGCTTCATCATTTGACATGAAGGCGGCGCAGAAACGTATCAAGACTTCCGAACCCGCTACACCGATGAGGTGTTGAACTTCCGGATCGGTCAAACCATCCAGATCAGCGTTATCGCCGCCCAGCTCGATGCTCGCACGGAGCATCATCGAATGAGCACTGGTTCAATAGAAGCAGCCGTTGAGTGCGGAGATCCGTCCAGCGATCACCTCGGTCTGCGTTCGGCTCAGTGTACCTTGTGGCGATCTTGCAAAGTTGAGAAACTCCGGATCCTCCGCCACATAATGTGCAGCACTGAGATCTTTCAAACTGCGCACCTCGTCCGGTACCAGGCTCAATGCCCGGATCACGTTAGCAGTTTGTCCTTTTGGCCATAAATCTGCTTCTGCACCGGCCGCCCCATCGGCGGGGATCCATGCCACCCACGCGTCGTCATAATTTGCCTGGTGTGGTCGGTAGCGACTAGGTTCCCCTGGGTGCGGTTCGGGTAGCAGGTTCAAGGGGAGCGCCAGCGCGCGGCAGAATTCGTCGATAGTGAAGGTGAACACAGTTGTGCCGATGATCTCGACATATTCTTCTTCGCTGACGCCTTGCGCCCGTATGCCATTGAACCACGTGCGCGTAAGTCGGCCCGGATCGGTTACTACCCGGTGAACGATCTCCACCATGGCTTCGGGCAGGTCGGTCCCGATCTCGTGAGTGCCGTCGACAAATGACGGTGACAATGCAGCCTTGCGTCTGGCGCACAACGAACAAGCCTGTGCATGCCGGACCTCGGCGGCGATAGCGATTCGGCGCTTTGCGGTCAGCCAGTTACCGGGGTTCGCCAAGCGCGCATAAAAACGGTTATGCGTTTCGGCGAAATTCTCCCGAATAGGGAAGTCGGCCGATGAATAGCTGATCGCGTTCACAGCGCGCATTCTACAGCTGTGGTGAAACAGATTGTCATCGATTTCCCTGTGCTGATATCGCACTGGACTTCGGTAGAGCCGGGTTTTTACGTCGGTTGCATCGACTTGCCGTTGCGAGGATACTATGTGGAATGAATTAGATTATTGTTGTATTAACGCAACAGTAATAATCGTAATGTAATCCAGGGATGGTATTGTAGATATCAGTTTAAGTCAGAAGAGTGAGCCTGTTAGGGGGTCTAAGATATGAGTCGCATATCAATCGCATTTATCGTTGCGGTAACAATCGTTATTGGCGCTGCGCCCAACACATCCATTGCTCAAGGACTATCCATCGAAGAGGTGGTGGTCACTGCGCGTAGAATTGAGGAAAACATTCAGGACACCCCCATCGCGGTTACAGCGCTGAGCGGTGCGGAACTTGATCTCCGCGGTGCGCTGGACACCACTAGCATAGCTGACTCAACACCTAACTTGTTCTTCGAGCAGGGCGGCGGCCCGAGCGGCAGTAGCTCGTCCCCTTCGATCTTCATTCGTGGCATCGGCCAATCCGACTTTCTCATTACCTCCGAGCCTGGCGTCGGCCTTTACCTTGATGGCGTTTACATTTCGCGTACCACAGGCGCCTTATTCGACCTGATGGACGTCGAACGCGTTGAAGTCCTGCGCGGTCCGCAGGGAACATTGTTCGGGCGCAACACCATCGGCGGCGCCATTCAGGTGGTGAGCAAAAAACCGCACGACCAACTGGAACTGGATGCCGAAGTTACCTTCGGCGAAGACAACTGGTATGGCGCACGCGGCACGATCAACTTCCCGATCACGGACACCGTATCCGGACGTGTTTCCGGTATGTTTCGTAAACGTGACGGTTATGTCGAAGCGGTTAACTATGACGACGTTGCACTCGGTGATGATGACGTCTGGGCCGTTCGTGGTCAGGTCCGTTGGGAACCGACCGATAACTTGACGATAGATATGTCGGCCGACTATACCCAGGAACGCGAGGCTCCGGCGCCGTTTACCCTCAACGACGTTAATCCGCAGCTGGGTTCGATGGTACGCGGTGCCCCCACTCCGGCCTTCCCCGGTGGAGCCCCAATGGCCCCAGCTTCTGACTTCGGCATTCACAACTTTTACATCTCTGGAGATCCCGCCTGCATAAATTCCAATAGTTTCAACCCGGCGGGACCACCATTCGTGACCAACGGTTTAACCTTGGGCGGTAACAATCCGAATTGCTACGGCGACCATACTGATACGCTGGTCGGTAGGTTCGAAGCGGACAGTGTCTGGCACGGACTCAATGGCGAAATCGTCGAACCGAAAAATAAGCTTGATGTCATCGGCTTTTCGATGGACGTGCAATGGGAGACTCCCATTCTTGATTTCCGCTCTATCACCTCGTATCGCGGTTTCGACATGAGCACCAATAACGATTTGGATTTCAGCCGCCATGTCATCTTTGAAAATTACAACGAGAACTTCGATCAGAAACAGTGGTCGCAGGAGTTCACCCTTACGGGGTCATTGTTTGATGATCACTTGGACTGGACCACTGGGTTTTATGTCTCTCATGAAAACGGTGAGGAAAACGTTACTCTGATACGAACATTTTCCCTGCCTGGTCACCCATTATCCGGTATGTTCGTCAATCCCGGCCGGGAAGGTGTCTTCTTCACCGATTCGCGAAAGATCACTAATGACTCGGCGGCCTGGTACGGGCAGGCGACTGTAAACCTGTTCGACGATCGCCTCCACCTCACCGGTGGTCTGCGTTTCACCGACGACGAAAAGGAATTCGGATTGCAAATTGCGGATAATCCTGTTTTCTTTAGGGTCAGGCCGGATGCGACCCAGGCAGATGGCCTCGCCGGCAATCGGATTTTCGGTGAGCAGAAACTGAGCAAATGGACGCCGATGATCAACGTGGCCTTCGACGTGAACGACGATGTCATGCTCTATCTCACGTACTCGGAAGGTTTCCGTGTTGGCGGTTTCCCACCGCGTGTTCTTGGCCAACCGGAGAATGTACCGTCTTACGGTCCGGAGCAGGTAGAGGTTATCGAGGGCGGTATCAAGTCGAGATGGTGGGATGGCCGCGCAACTGCCAACCTGTCTATATTCGATACCAGTTACAGCGACTACCAGGCGCTGGCAGTGCCTGACACGGATGATCCGGCGCTACGGGCGGCAGGCGTACTTAATCTCGCGGACGCAAGTCTGTTCGGTGTCGAGTTCGAGGGTCAGTTCTTACCCACTGAGTCTCTCCGCATTGATGTATCGATTGGCTATCTGGAGAATGACATCGACTCAATACTTGGCGATGTTGCTTTTTCAGATCCTTTCTATATAAGTGACACCGATGATCTGCCGTATGCGCCGGAATGGACGAGTAGCCTCGGGGCGTCTTATTACTGGCCGCTGAAAAGTGGTGGCGAGATGTTTCTCCGCGCTGATTGGATTTACAGCGGCTCGTATTTTATTCGGGTAGAAAACGATCCGTTCTCGTTCCAGGAGGACTACAGTCAGGTCAATGCCAGTGTGAACTATAGACACCCGGGCGATCAGTGGGAAGTTAAACTCGCTGTGCAAAACCTGACGGATGAATTTTACCAACCCACGGGTTTCCGCAGTACGGTCTGTTCATGTAGCGCCCGCCGTATAAACCGTGGCCGCACCGTATACGGCACCATCAGTTATAGTTGGGGTGAGTAACGTACTTGAGCGCTTAAGCAGAAATCAAAGGGCCGCGTTTATCGCGGCCTTTTTTTTGTAACGGCCCGTCGCTAGGAAGATGCAGAATGGCTGAGTGGGTTGACCTACCTTCAGCCTAGTCGAGGTATAAGTTCGGGTCCGGCCTCGCGCATTTTGTGCTCGGCATTCAGCGGGCCAAGAGACAGAGTGAGGATCGCGCTCTGATCAACCGATCGTCAACACCGTAGACCCAGTTGTCTGTCGCCCTTCCAGGGCCCGATGCGCGGCCGCGGCATCCGCGAGTGCGAACCGTTGATTAACAGCAACGTTTACATGGCCTCCCTTGACGACGTCAAACAAAGCCGCCGCCGAATCCCTGATCTCTTCGGGCGTCGTGTTATACGTCATTAACGATGGCCGCGTTAGGAACAGTGAGCCGCGAGAGGCAAGTTCGGCAAGTGGCAGCGGATCAACCGGGCCTGATGACTGTCCATAGCTGACCATCATGCCGCGCGGGCGAAGGCAATCTAGGCTGGCTGTGAAGGTGTCCTTCCCGACGGCGTCATAAACCACGGCCACACCCGCGCTAGCGGTCAGTTCCTTAACTCGTTCAACGACGCTCTCGCGGGTATAGATAATGGGGTGGTGGCAGCCATTGGCTTTGGCGATCTCCGCCTTCTCATCCGAGCCCACGGTACCAATGACAGTAGCGCCTAGATGATTCGCCCACTGGCAAGCGATCAAACCAACGCCGCCCGCGGCTGCATGCACCAGGATAGTGTCGCCGGCTTTAACCGGATAAGTACGGCGCAGCAAATACTCGCTAGTCATGCCCTTCAGCATCATGGCTGCACCGGTAATGTCATCGATGTTGGCAGGAAGTCTTGCGACGCGATTGGCCGGAAACACCCGGGCTTCGGTATACGCGCCCAATGGTGGCGTGGCATATGCTACCCGGTCGCCGATCACCAGATCATCAACGCCGGCGCCAACTGCATCGACTACGCCGGCTGCTTCTAGGCCAGGGCTGAACGGGGAATCCGCCGCCGGATAAGCGCCGGATCGGAAGTACACGTCTATGTAGTTCAGTCCTACCGCCGTATGCTTTATCCGGATCTCACCTTCGCCGGGGTCTCCTACCTCAATATCCTCCCATTTCATGGAGTCGGGGTTGCCGGGTTCGTGAACGAGTATTGCCTTAGTCATTTGATTTCCCTTAAGTCTGTTCAAAGCGTGCGTCGAAAAAACCTTTCCAGGCATCCCAGCGTTCGCCGTCAGACGGATACCTCGGATGGTCGAAGCGCGCGATGAGAAACCCGACTTCCTCTTGCTTGTATGGGGCGGTTTCGACCAAGGTCAGTTGCTCTTTATAGGCGTTGCGTTGTTCATCGGGCACGGACGTTGGTTCATCATCCGACCAGAGCTCTGATTTACGCAGGGCCGCAAGCAGGTCTTGCGTCATAATTGTGCCAGCCAGCCCGCGCGGTTCGCATACGTACAGACTACCATTGCGTTTGTCTGCCGCATCGAAGCTTAGTTCATGATTATCGATGACGGCGTCGATATTGGGTTGTCCGGTATTCGACATTATGTTTCCTCATTCACACAGCCAAGATGATCATTGGTGAGCCGGCTGAAAGATAATTTTTATCTTGCGCCGCTGGAATTTCCAACCATCGTCGCTACGTAAAAACCGGTCATGATACTCGGCGGCCGCAAATTTTTCCGCCGTGAGCGGCCCCTCCGCCTCACTAGCAGGCGCCTGCAGAATATATAAATAGCTAACGCCCGTCGCGTGGCTTTCATCGATTGGAAAAATTTTTATCGTTGACATGTGATGGTGCGAGACTTCTTTGCCGCTCCCAGCGTGGATCCGGTTCCTCAGTGTTTCCCGGCCTTTGAAGGACTTGTTGCCAGGAAAGACCAGCTCGCCGTCCTCGGTGAATAGGTTTGAATAACCATCCGCGTCAAACCGGTCTCGGTAGTAGGCGTAGTCGTGCACGAGCTGAGTGCAGTGAGCTATGACATTAGTTTGCCAGTCCGCGGCTGCGATGGACGTGCTGGCAAGCAATAATAGTAATGCGGGTGTTTTTCGGATTTTAAGTGTGGTCACACGGCTCTCCTTGATCATTTCCAGTTTACGCGGGCATCAGTTGGCAAGTTTCAGGGCCACGAAGGCGACTGCGAGCGCGCCGAGCAGTACGATGCCGACCCAACTCCAACACCGGAATGCTTGACCAGGTTGTTGTTGTTCCGGTACGTCTGCGGCAAACAGAGCGCGATGATTGAACCAGGCGACGGCTGGGGCAATCAGGAACGATGTAGTCGTAGCAATATCAATAAACGTGAGGAACGAGCGCATCAGTAGTAGTAGTAAGATGCAAGATACGGCGAATTGCAGCGCAAGGAATTCGCCGTAGTAGCGTGCATTATCAACCTGACTGCCTTGGGTGGAGAATAGTCTTACCGTAAAGGTAGAGTAAACTCTGGCTAGGCCGTCCATGGTACTTATTACAGTCGACAACATGACGACCAGTGCGGCGCTGGCGATAAGCGGTTCGGTCCAGGCACCGATGGTCTGTGTGAAGACACTTACCAGTTGTGCCGCGAATCCGGTGCTACCTTGCGATAAGACTGTGTCGCTACCGAACAAGACCGCTGTACCAATTATCGCAAAACCTACTGCCAGCAATACGGTCCCGAAATAGCCGACATGAAAATCAAAGCGGGCTTCTGACGGCGTAACAGGGCGCCCCATGGCCGTGGACTTGGCAGTTATCCAGACCGACAACGTGACCGAGGCTCCTATGCCGGTGGGCATCCAACCTGCAAACGCAATATAAAATGTAAAATTCGGTTCATCCACCGGCAGTTGTGTGGCCAGCTCTGCGATATTTCCTAGCTCTGGCAAAGCGAGCGCGGTGGTTACTATCACTAGTACGCAAAAAAGCATCACGAACATCTTGGTGATACCCTCGAGCACGCGGTACTTCCCGACATAAAGGACTATTGCAGTGCCGGCAATCACGGCAAGGGTCAGTTTCAGGTCGTCGAACGCTAGTCCGAGCAGATTGTTGGTCAAGCCTGCGGTTACCAGGCTGATGCCGGCGACCGCGATTAATCCTTCGATCAAGAACAGTATGAAGAGTGGCGCGAGTAGCCATTTACCTGCGCGTTGGTAGGCGTCGATCAGCGTCCTGCCCGTGGTGCCCGCGTATTCGACCGCGGCACGGTACGCTGGGTATTTGAGTATGCAGGCGATGACTATTAACCAGCAAACGGCCAGGCCATACGCTGAGGCACCACGCGTGGTCTGGATCAGATGGGATGTACCGATCGCCCCTGCAGCAAACAGTAGGCCTGGCCCGAGCTTCTGGGTCATGCGGTTAAGCATTATTCTTTTCGTTTTCGCGACCGTGGTCGATAGTGGGCGGTTGGTGGGCCCATGCTATCGCGTCGCCGAGCGATCTGCGAGACTTTGGAAGTGCCAGCCGCAACATCTGGAATGTTAGAATAGCTACGCCAACAAGGGGACTAGATATGAGTGGACCGAAGTTACGGGTGTTCGACCCCAAGGTCGAAACCGGTGAAGGAACCGGCGCGTTGTCTACATTTGGGAGAAACAAAGCGACACGTCGACGTTTCATTCAAGGTATTATCGCTTCCGGCTCCACCGTTGCCGCCGCAGGCTTCGTTATGGGCGGTTTGAGTGGTTGCTCGCGCGACGAAGAGGGACCCACACCAGTTCGCGGTGCTGCACGAGCGCCTGCTGGCGTCGAGCGCTTGATCACCTTAAATGTCAACGGCGAGAAACGTCGGGTTGACGTAGTGCCGCAAGAGACTTTGGCGATGACACTGCGTTACAAACTTGGCCTGACCGGTACTAAACTCGGTTGCGATCGTGGCGAATGCGGAGCATGCACCATACTCATTGATGATGCACCGATTTACTCTTGTTCCACGCTTACACATACCGTGCGCGCTCGGGCAATCACCACTGTCGAGGGACTCGAGGGAGCGACCGGGACTCTACATCCGGTGCAGGAGGCTTTCATCAGCGAACTCGGGCCGCAATGCGGTTTTTGCACACCGGGCCAGGTAATGTCGGCGGTGGCTCTTTTGAAGGCAAACCCCAAGCCGACCCGAGAGCAGGCACGCCAGGCTATGGCGGGCAATCTCTGTCGCTGCGGAGCTTACGACAACTATCTGAATTCGGTCATGCGTGCGGCGGAGGTGGCTTGAGATGGCGTATAAACTGATCGGTAAGGATTTCACACCTCCGGATGTGCGTGGCAAGGTCACCGGTAAAGCGAAATATGCCGAGGATTTCCGCGCGGAAGGGATGCTGTTCTGCAAAATTCTCTCGAGTCCAATGCCGCATGCGCGCGTAACTAACATCGATGCGTCACAAGCTCTCGCGACTGAAGGCGTGATGGCGGTTATCACTGCCGATGACGTCCCCACGCAGGAGTCACCGTTGCCCACTATCCTTACCAACGAACCGGTGTTTGTTGGGGACCCCATCCTCGCGGTGGCGGCCGTCGACGAAACCACCGCGGCTGAAGCCATAGAGAAAATAAAGGTTGATTTCCAGCCGCTCGATTACACATTGGATCCATTGCAGAGCTTATATCCGGGTGGACCGGATGCGCGCAGCGATGGCAACGTTTGCACTTGGCGCTACGTCCCATTGCAAACGCTCAAATGGACGGCACGCGATTTTGCCGCTGTCGGTGAGGATCAGTTGCCGATGGGTAAGCCGGCCCAGGAGTGGTCGTATGGCGACATCGACAAGGGGTTCGCCGAATCTAAGCTAGTGCTTGACGAAACGTTTCTAGTTGCTGCCAACTCACACCACAGCATGGAACCGCGTAGCGCTATGGCCTATTGGCAGAATGGTAAATGTTTTATGCACGCTTCATCGCAGAGTCAGAGTTGGATGATGCCGGGCGTCGCTAGCTTATTGGGGATAGAACCTAAAGATCTAGTGTTTATCGCAGAAAATTGCGGTGGTGGATTCGGCTCTAAGGGTGCGGCTTATCCGATGATGGTCATCCCCGCCTACCTTTCTAAGAAGACGGGCCGACCGGTGATGATGCGGGTCACCCGGGCGGAGGAATACTTTAATGGCCGGGCTCGGGTTGGATTTCAAGGTCGAGTGCGGCTCGGCTTTCGCGCTGATGGGCGCCTGCTCGCTGCTGATCTTTCGTTGGTACATGACAACGGTCCCACCGAAGGTTTTGGCGATATGATGGCGGCTGCGAAGGGAATATCGCTCATCTACCAGGTGGAAAGCATGCGTTTTCGAGGGATTCCGGTGTTGACTAACACGGTGCCGCGGCGCGCCCAGCGTGGCCCGGGTCAAAATCAAATGGCCGTCGCGATCGAACCACTCATCGATAAAGCTGCGCAGGAACTCGGTATCGACCGGCTTGCGATCAGGAAACTGAATGCGGCGGAAACTGGTTCCAAGTTTGGTGGCGAACAGAAACAATTGAGCAGCGTTTATCAACGTGAGGCGTTGGATATAGGTGCGGCGAAGTTCAATTGGGAAGAAAAGAAAAAGTTGAGTGGCCAGCGCCGTGGTTCCAAGGTCATCGGCGTCGGTATCGGACAGGCATTCCATCCGGCCGGGTACAACGGTTTCGATGGTCTAGTGCGGCTTACGCCTGAAGGCAAACTGCATATACACAGCGGTGTTGGAAATCTCGGCACCTTTTCGCATAGCGCAACCTCGCGCGTGGCCGCTGAAATATTGAAGTGCGACTGGGAGGCCTGTGTTATCGAACGTGGTGATTCGCGCAGGCATCTGCCGTTCAACCTCGGCCAGTTCGGCAGTAATACCTCGTTTACGATGACTCGGACCAACTATGTCGCTGCGATGGACGCAGTGATCAAGCTTAAGGAGATAGCAGCATTAGATCTTGGGGGTGGTAGGGAGGATTACGATATCGGTGATCGCCGCGTGTTCCTCAAGTCTGATCCGGGCAAGCATCTCACCTACGCCGCCGCTGCCCAGCGCGCGATAGAGATTGGCGGCAAGTTCAGCGGTCAGGAAATGCCGGATGACATTCATCCGCTTACTAAAGAAGCGGTCGCGGCGCTCGCGGGAACGGGTCTTATCGGCGTGGCCAAGGATAACCTCGCGAAAGACTACGAGTTGGCGGCAATTGCAATCGGTTACATGACTATCGAACTCGATACCGAGACCGGCAAGTACGAGATCCTTGACTACGTCGGCACCATTGATTGTGGCACGGTAATACATCCGCAAAGCCTTGCTACGCAAATCAAGGGCGGTGCAGTGATGGGGATCGGTATGGCGGGGTTGGAGCAAATTGAATATGACCCGCAGAATGGCTTGCCCGCCAATATCGGGTTTTACCAGGCTAAACCACCTTCGTACCTGGATGTGCCGCCGCAGATGGATTGGGACGCGGTCGGCAAGCCCGAGGCGATGAACCCGATCGGCGCCAAAGGTATGGGTGAACCGGTCATGGGAAGTGGCGGGGCTGCGTTGCTTTGCGCGATTGCCGACGCGATGGGCGGCCACGTCTTCAACCATACACCGGTGCGGCCGGACATGATCGTTAACGCGCTCGCCGGGCGCAAACAGTCGTATAAACCTCTGCAGATCCATACTCAATAAAGGAGAGTAGAGCGATGTCAAAAGATATGATGCCGAATCTTGAGCTTTACCAACCCGTCAGCGTAGAGAATGCGTTGGATCTACTTGGCAGGCACGGCAAAGACGCTTGGCGGCTTGCCGGCGGTAACGACAGTTACGACTGGTTCAAGGATAAGGCGAAGCATCCGAAAGCACTGATCGATCTGACTGGTATCGAGGCGCTCAAAGGTATTCGTGAAACAGCTGACGGCGTCGAAATCGGTGCCCTGACGACACTGACTGAGATCGAACGTTCTCTTACGGTGCAGACAACGTACGGTTTACTTGCCGACGCTGCGCGTCGAGTGGCGAGCCCGCAGATCAGAAACTCCGGCACTTTGGGGGGTAATCTCTGTCAGGACACGCGTTGCTGGTACTACCGCTATGGTCTCGACTGCTATCGCGCTGGTGGCAACACTTGTTACGCCGATACGCCGGAAGGGATGAACCGCGAGCATTGTCTATACGGTGCCGATCGCTGTGTCGCGGTCACGCCGTCTGATACGGCGCCCGCGTTGGTTGCGCTCGATGCCAGTCTAGTGGTCGTTAATGGGGATGGCGAGAGGACAATTGCTGCAGAGGACTTTTTTATTGGTCCGGATATTGATATCGAGCGCATGACCGTGCTGGAACCGGGTGACATACTGACGTCTGTGCGCCTACCGCTGACTTGGGCTGGCGCCAAGTTCTATTTCGAAAAAGTGGCGGATAGGAATACTTGGGATTTTGCGCTGGTGAATATTGCTGCAGCGATCAAGGAAAGCGGTGATGTTATCGAGGACATACGGATGGCCTGTGGCGGTGTCGAGTGCGTACCGCGCCGCATGAAAGTCGTCGAGGAAGTGGTCAAGGGTAGCCCGCGCAATGAGGAAACTGCTTCACTAGCTGCGAGCTCGGCGGCACGGGGGGCCGTACCGCTTAATTACAACCACTTCAAGATCCCGCTTATGGAAAATCTGGTCAAGCGTGCGATTCGGGACGCCTGAGTGGAGGTGCTACGGGTAAGCCGTAATGCCTGGGGACAAGAAGTCCTAGAGGGTGTTTCCTGGGAACTGCTATGGGTTGCGGTTGCAGCCGGTTTAGTTTTCATAGTCGTCCACATGATCTATATGTTTTTCTGGGGCTCGAAACGCTTTGGTGGTAGAGACTGAGAAACATCCTCCGCACCTTGACGGACGCTCGTACAAGCTCCATTTTAGCTCAGCACTATGACTGTTTGCTTGTGGGGACCGCCTTTCGCGGGCGAAGGTGAGGCCTCGAATTTTGCTCATTAATGTCTGGTTCTACGAGCCATTTTTCAGAATTTGTATTTTAAACTGAATTTAAATGCGCGTTCTTCCGCCGGATGAAAGTGAATGTCCTCAATCGGCGCGGGTTCTCCGCGTAGTCGGGACTGGAAGAAAAAGGCAATGTCATCGTCCTTCGCGTCGAGCAGATTGAATATTTTCAGGCCAATCTCGAATTTCCCCAGCGCCTTTGAGGTACCTAAATTCAATAGCGTAGACGCTTTTTTACGTACTGAACGATCTTTCACCAACGATGCGTCGCTAAAATGGCGAAGACGCAAACTTGCGGTCCAATCGTTGGGTGTAAGGATGGTAATGCCCGCGCTTGCGGTAATGCCATGCGCATCGGGGACTTGGTCTTGGTCATCGGGAAGACCTTTAAACCGCGCTTCGGTCTTGGTAAACGCTGCGTCTAACACCATCCAATCAGTGATTGACCAGAAACTAACCAGTTCGAGCCCATAGCGTCGGGTCGCCTCGTTTGGCTCTGAAGTACCGGAATCACCGACAAACAGTAATTCGGAGTCCAATTCCAACCAGAATCCAGCGAATGTAATTTTGAGGTCCTGTCGCAGTAGGTTCATTCGCATCCCGATCTCGGCTCCTTCGGCTTTCACTAGAGTGTCGATCGGCTGCGCAGGTGCATTAGTCACCGGGTCTACGGACAGGACCGCGCCTCGCACGTCATTGGAGTGAAAACCGATGCCGTAGTTGGCGTACGTCTCCAGACCATTACCGAAGGCGTAGGCGAGTCCAAATTTCGGTTGCAGTAGCGAGTCATGGTCGCTACCCGAATTTACTGAGTTTCTGGCAGCGACTTCGAAATCGTAATAGTCCCAACGTAAACCTATTGTCGCACGTAATTGTTTTGTGACCGTGATCTCCGCTTCTCCAAACAGACTTAAACTGAGTTCCTTCACTTGGTCTTTGCGGATGGTATTCGTGCGAGTTCGTGAAACGGTATTGAAGAGGTTTACCTTACCGATGTCGTCAAATCGAACCTCGACTCCGAGGTGTGGAGAAAATTTATGACCAGCGATCTCAGTTTCACTTTCGTGACTGGCCATCAGGCCGTAGATCCAGCGCTGATCTTCCTGTTCGAATTCATCGCCGTTAACCGGATCGTTGAGAAAATAAGTCGGGTTGTTGATCAAGTTCATTTCGTAATAAGAGACGTATCCTGATAGCTCGATGTTCTCATTGGCAGTGCTTGCGATAACGCTGTAGCGACTGGAGTCACCCCCAAGATCGGGATCTATAAAACCGAACCGGCTTGTGCTGCCGCTGGATACTGCACGCCGAGGGATCTGGTTCGTAGAGCTCCAGTGAGCGTCGTAAGCCGTGGCGAGAACGTGCGTATCAAAACCGCGTTGTGTACCGCTATATTTAATCATTGCATTAATCTTGTGGAGATTCTGATCGAGCTCCCATGGTCCATCACGGAGAGATACTTCGCTCGCTACTAACAAGGAACTCTTTGTGAACGTGTGGGAATATCCGCCAACTATGCGATAGTCATTCTCACTACCAGCCTCCAGCTGTAGGAAATTCTGTTCCAGGTCGTCGTAGGTTTTGAAAGTCGTAGCGCCGATGGCCGAAAAATCCCCCGTATCTGCGTAATACGGACCTTTGCGGTACTGGACTGTTTCGATCATTTCCGGGATCATAAAATTCAAATCGAGATAACCTGACGCGTGGGCATGAGTGCGCATATTGACCGGCATGCCGTCGAATCGCGTGGAAAAATCCGAACCATGGTCCAAGTTCACGCCGCGCAAAAAATACTGATTAGCTTTACCAGGGCCGCTGTGTTGGGTGGCGATCATCCCCGGCACGACCTCCACCAATTCACCGATCCGTGCCAGCGGCCGTGTCGAAAAATCTGCGTAACCAATTAGCCCATGCGAGGCGGAGTCGGCATTGCCGAGCAGATCTGAATCATGACCCCAGACGACGATTTCTGCGTCGATGCTCTGGCCATTAGCTTCCACGCTAAGTAGCAACCCGGCGACGAATAGTGGAATGAGGTGTGTCGTACTTCTGGGCATGGAAAGCGGAGTATCGTCGCTAGCCCGTATTCTGTGTGTCTAGAGCCCCTGCCGGCCTCGATAAACTTCGACCAACTTCTTGTGATAGCCGGCGACTTCCAGGCGCACGGTAATGGCATGATCAGAGATATTCAGCCAATACCAGCCGTGATGTCCAGTGAACGGTGCAACCAATGAACCGCTGTCTGCGTTACCTTCACCCTCGGCGTAGCGGACAAAGTAACCTTCTGGCCCTTCATCGGGTTCGGCGTGAAAGTCGTAGTAGACCTCCCCATCGCTAATTGACCACGAGTAAACGATGGTCTGGGCTGCATCCATAACAGCCTTTAGTTCGACCTCTTCATAGAGTGCCAATGTGACATCGAGAGTCTCCGTTCGGGGAGTTGTCCCCGGTCTCTGGATCACCGTCGGGTTCTTAAGCGGGGCCGGCACTGCGAGCCCGGGGATCTCTTCCGGGGGTTGTGGTAGTAATTCAGATTTCGACCCAGCTGGACGTGGCGAAGCGTTATCATGAGGCTGCGTTTCAGGCAGCTGGACCTCGGGAGGGGTTGGATAGTAGCCATCCGATAAAACATCGACGCCGAGCATTTTGCCGATCCCGGTGGGATCGATGTCGTACTCGGCAGGAAGCACCACGGTGATCAGCAGTACGGCGGCGAGTGCGAGAGCCGCCAACAAACTCGTTACAACACTGCGTTGACTGGTTAGTACGACGGCACGTGGTTCCTGGTCGCTCATGCATATTCCTCAATTAGTCAGATACCCGGTCAATTGGTGTCCGATCAAAACAAATCCGCATACCATCAGGCCGATATTGGTCGTTCGTGCATGTCGCACGAACTGACCTGTGGATCGCCAAGTATTCATCGCGACCAGTATGAAGGCCAGCGCGGCAAATTGACCTAGTTCTACTCCGATGTTGAATGAAACAAGATTAGTGACGAGGCCATCATCCGAGAGATTCAGTTCTTGTAGTTTTGCAGCCAATCCGAATCCGTGGAAAAATCCGAACGTTAGCACTGCTGCTTTGGTGTTAGGTTGCCAGCCGAAAAGGGTTTGAAAACCATCAAGATTTTCGAAGCCTTTGTAGACCACCGAGAGACCGATGACGGCGTCAATTAAGAAGGGGTTGGCTGGAATGCCGATCAACACACCGAGCAACAGGGTTGTGCTGTGTCCGATGGCAAACAACGTGACGTAAAGCGCTACATCTTTTAGCCGGTAGAGAAAAAATATTACGCCGGTAAGGAACAACAGGTGATCGTAACCAGTAACCATGTGTTTGGCGCCGAGGTACATGAAAGGCGCGATGTGTGTACCTGCGCTTTGCAGGAAAAAAGCCTGGTCTTTGACGGCGACGTCGTGGGCCGAGCTAGTGGTGCCAAAGATTACCGATAAAAAGGATAGCGCAACGACCAACACGGACCACTTTCTCTCACCCAGACAAGGGGGAAAGAAT
>CAZBOQ010000305.1:0-3708 GCA_964493555.1 uncultured Gammaproteobacteria bacterium
GGAAGCCATGGGTGTTTGCGTAACAATAGGCGCCAGCGTGGCAGCTGACTGTTGCGCCTTCGGAATTGGTAATAAGGTGATCGTGATCACGCGCGGCGTCTTCGCACTGTCGCGCTAGGTTGATGGCACGTTCGGCTTGCAGAGACCACGGATGGTAAAGGTCGAGATCCGGTACATTGGTGGCCAACAAATCGGCATCGACCAAGCCATTATAGGGATCATCGCTGGTATGTGATGCAATCGACCAAGCGGCCTGCAACAGATCTTTAATCGCCGGGGCACGCAGATCAGAACTGCTTGCTGAGCCTTTGTTGGTGCCGTTGTACAATGTGATCGCCAGGTGCTTGTCACGATGATGTTCGAGCGTTTCTACCTCTCCCATGCGCACGCTCACTGATAAACCAAGCCCAGTAACTAAGGCCGCCTCCGCGCTGCTTGCACCCAATGCAGCGCCGCCGCTCACTACCGAATCGATAATTTCCAGCGCTTCTGTGCTGTCGAACTCCTGCGATTTGTCCACCTGTTCATGTTAACCGAAAAAGCGCTTATAACCGCGACTGTGCTCTGAGTGCATTCGTCCCGGCCGACGGCTAAAATTGTTAATCGATGGATGTTTCGTATTTGCTTGATGAGTTGAATTCCGCGCAGCGCGATGCGGTCGCCGCAGAACCCAACAATATTCTCGTTCTTGCTGGCGCGGGTAGTGGTAAGACGCGGGTACTGGTGCAACGCATCGCCTGGCAGATCAAAACGGGGCAGACCTCGCCGCATGGTGTCCTGGCGGTGACCTTCACTAACAAGGCCGCGGCGGAGATGCGCGGGCGCATTGAGGCGCTTTTACAAATGCCGATCGGCGGAATGTGGGTGGGCACTTTCCACAGTACTGCGCATCGCTTGCTCCGCATCCATCACGAAGATGCAAACCTGCCGCGCACGTTCCAGATCATTGACTCGGACGATCAGCACCGATTGTTAAAACGGGTGATCCGATCTCTCAATTTGGATGAGGCGCATTGGCCTGCTAAAGAAGCGCAATGGTTCATCAATGCCCGCAAAGATGAAGGTTTGCGCGTCGAACATCTGGATGAACACGGCGAACTCGGTTATGAGCAACTCCTGCGGATCTATCGTGCCTACGAACAGGCTTGTCAGCGTTCCGGGCTGGTCGATTTTGCTGAGCTGTTGTTAAGAGCGCAAGAGTTGTGGCGCGATCACCCCAAGATATTGGAACAGTACCGCCAGAGATTCAAATTCATACTAGTTGACGAGTTTCAAGACACCAATGCAATCCAATACGGATGGCTTCGGTTGCTGGCGGGTAAAACCGGAAAGCTTTTTGCCGTCGGCGATGATGATCAGTCGATCTATAGTTGGCGGGGCGCCCGTATCGAGAACATGCACAGTTTCCAAAAGGATTTTCCTGACGCGGTGCTGCTTCGCCTAGAGCAAAACTACCGTTCCACAAGTACGATCCTCGGTGCCGCGAATGCACTTATCTCCAACAACCCGTCGCGTCTTGGTAAGGATCTTTGGACCGAGGATAAAGGTGGCGAGCCTATCTCATTATATGCAGCATTCAACGAGCGCGATGAGGCAAGATTCTGCGTTGAGCAGATAGTCCACTTTCAGGATAGCGGGCAGCGCTACGATGGGATGGCCATACTATACCGGGTCAGCGCACAATCACGCGTGTTTGAAGATGCGTTGCGCCAGGCCGAGATCCCTTATCGTGTACATGGTGGTTTTCGTTTTTATGAACGCGCCGAGGTTAAGGATGCTCTGTCTTACTTGCGCCTGTCTGTTTACCGGGGTGATGACACAGCGGTCGAGCGGATAGTAAACCGACCGACTCGTAAGATCGGTCAGCGCACCGTTGATACACTTCGTGAGATTGCGCGCACCTACGATTGCTCACTGTGGGAAGCGGTATTAAGGGCGATCGAGGAGAAAAGTCTGAGTGCTCGTGCGATCGGCGCACTGCGTGCATTCGTCGATTTGATAAATGTTAGCGCCGAAGGGATAGGTGATTTACCGCTGAGCGAAGCAATGGATCACGTTATCGGCCGCAGCGGATTGCTCGAGTTTTATCGCAAGGAAAAATCCGAGCGGGCAGCTGATCGCATTGAAAACCTCGAAGAATTGTCAGCCGCGGCGCAGGAATTCGAGGAGCGTTATGAGCCGGAGGAAGATCTTGAGCCGATTTCGGCCTATCTCGCCCACGCGGCGCTGGAAGCTGGGGAAGGTCAGGCTGATAAATTCACTGATTGTGTGCAGTTGATGACTTTGCATTCAGCAAAAGGTCTCGAGTATCCGAACGTGTGGTTGGTGGGGATGGAAGAAGGATTATTTCCGCACCAGCGCTCCAGTGAAGATGCCTCGCAACTAGAGGAGGAACGACGGCTCTGCTATGTCGGCCTCACTCGGGCAAAAGAACGTTTGATCATTGCCTACGCTGAGAGCCGTCGTTTGCACGGTAGTGAGTACTACCCCCAACCTTCACGCTTCATCCGCGAGATACCGAGCGAGTTGATCCGCGAGGTGCGCCTCGGCGGCGCGGTAGAGCAGGCAGCACCTTTCGCCGTCGGCGGAGTGGTCGATGATGGAGGCTTGCGACTTGGTCAACGGGTGTTGCATCCCCGGTTCGGTGAAGGAGTGATACTGAATCTGGAAGGCCATGGTGCGAGCGCCCGTGTCCAGGTTAACTTTGAGCACGAAGGGTCCAAGTGGCTGGTGACTGAATACGCTGGTCTCGAGCTATTGTAGAGTGTCGGGTGGCTAAACGGATCGGATTTCTGGGGTAAGACATGCGAATAGAGTTGTTGAGGATGCTGGTGCTGGGCTTGGTATTGACGTTGCAGGGCTGTGCCGGGCCTGGGAATGACGAAGGTGGGCGCGATGGTGAGGTTCTGCATGCAAGTCGCGAGAAATTTCGCTGGAAAATGGTTACGGCTTGGCCAGCGAACTTCCCGGTTTTCCAAGAAGGAGTTGAGAAGTTTGCAGACGATGTCGGCGTTATGACCGACGGGCGATTGCAGATTCAGGTGTTTGCTGGCGGAGAATTGGTGCCCTCGCTCGGCGTTTTCGATGCTGTTTCACAGGGAACGGTGGAGATGGGGCATGGGTCTGCGTACTACTGGGCGGGGAAAGTGCCGGCAGCGCAGTTTCTTTCCGCTGTGCCATTCGGTTTGACGGCACAGGGCATGAATTCGTGGATCCATAGTGGCGGTGGCTTGCAGATCTGGCGCGAACTCTATGTTCCATTCCGTCTGGTTCCGTTTGCGATGGGCAACACCGGCATGCAGATGGGCGGTTGGTTCAATAAACGGATCGAGTCGATCGATGATCTCAAGGGTCTGAAAATGCGTATCCCGGGTCTCGGCGGCAAGGTCTTCGCCAAGGCAGGAGGGAACCCCGTGCTACTGGCCGGCGGCGAGGTATACACCTCGCTCGAGCGTATCACCATTGATGCCACCGAATGGGTGGCGCCGTTCCACGACATGCGCCTAGGACTTGACCGGGCAGCAAAGTACTACTACTACCCCGGCTGGCATGAGCCGGGCACGGTGTTAGAGTTGATTGTAAGCACTCGGGCTTGGCAGAGATTGCCCGAGGACTTGCAACGCACGGTAGAGGTGGCGGCGGCGGCGGTTAACGGTTGGATGCTGACCCAAATGGAAACTTTGAATTCCGAGGCGTTGGCCGAACTGC
>CAZBOQ010000306.1:0-12051 GCA_964493555.1 uncultured Gammaproteobacteria bacterium
ATGTTCCATGTTGCCGGTGCCGCGCTCGGGCTGTTGCAGGAAAGCGCGGCCGTCTCTGGCGAGAAACTTATCCAGGGCTGGGCCGGTTTCCAGGATATGAACAACAGCCTGCTGACCTAAAAACATCAGTGCTAT
This sequence comes from uncultured Gammaproteobacteria bacterium, assembly GCA_964493555.1. Lineage (GTDB taxonomy): Bacteria > Pseudomonadota > Gammaproteobacteria > JADZEE01 > JADZEE01 > CAZBOQ01. The sequence continues at coordinate 136 of CAZBOQ010000306.1, forward strand.
GCTGAAGCCTAACTCGGTGTGCAACTCAGTGCGCATGCCCATGATCTGCGAATAGAAGCTCTGCGCCGCACTGAAATCCGCCGCGCGCACGGTGTAGTGATCGAACATATTAATCGGCACGGCCAGTTTTCCTTAGGTGCCGGAGTAGGGGGCTATTTTTTGCTTAGCCGCCTCGAGTTCTTCCATCCATGGAAAATAGTTATTCGGTTTGTCGATGTTGCCGAAGAAATGTTCGCTAGCGAATTCGAAGCTCTGCGCTGCCGTACCGAGCACCATCTTGCCACATTTGGTAAGTGGCTCCAGCAAGATGTTGTTGATCGTGTAGGCGTCTCGACCGTGAAATTCCCTGAAGTCGTTACGCAATTGTTCGGCCCATTCCTCATCAAAAGGTTGTTTGCCATGTTTGATGATCCTGTCAGCGATGAAGTTAGTGTTCTTCGCGGCACAATTGCCTCCTTGTCCTCCAATCGGGTCGAACAATATTGCGACGTCGCCGATCGGTATTACAAGCCCGCCAGATTCGGTGCGGCCACTACCCATTCTCACTGTAGGTGGAAACCGGCCCTTTAACCAGCAATGGGGGTCACCTTCGACAGGCCGTAGTTTTTTTACATGCTCCCATTCGTAAGGTGCGTGTTCGCGTATTAGAGAGCGTGCGACCTCGGCGACGTCGGAAGGATTAGTACAATCACCAAATTTGTCCAGATAACTGCCCGGTTTCGGTTCGAATAAAACACACCACGTCCGGCCCTTGTCTTTATGCGTGTAGGGTACCCAGAAGTATTCGCCTGCATCGGCGAAAAAGTTGAACTTGACCGGTGTCCAATTCATTCGGCTGGCGGCAACGTGCTCCACACCCTCGCAGATCAGCATGCACAGATTACGCTGCGGTTTGTCGTAGACGCTGCGTTCGGGATCGCGTGGAATGATCCTGGCCAGATCGCCTTTGCCTACTGCCAACGCTGTCAGGTCGTTGGCTGCCGAGATCTGATCCAGCTGTTTGGGAGAAACCGCACCATACATTATCTTTCCGCCAGCCGTTTCGAAATCGTTCATCCAGCGATGCACGCGCATGCGGATATCGACCGCCCCGCCACGGTCGTTCGCTAGCATGCCGCCGGCCGTAAGTCGGTCAGCTCCGCTGGTGGGCTGCCAGTCGATATGGATCCCTTCCGCGTGAAAGGTATCTCTTTCCCAATGCTCGAGGTTTAATTTGCGTTCATAGTCAATATTTGGTCCGAACAAGTAGGCGGTACCAGTGGGGGAGGATTCGTTCAACCATTGGTCGGCCGTCCGATCGGAGTACACTGTGACGTCGTAGCCGGCGCCTACGAGCTTGTGTGCGAATACCATTCCCGATGTGCCACTACCAATAATCGCTATTTTTCGCATTCTTGCTCCGCTCCTTCCCTTTATGCTGAATCGACCCAGGCGATCAGATGCTTAAGCGCTTGTTTGAACTCTCGCGCCTCGTCGACACTAAACTTGCCCAGCGCGTCGGTTTCGTGGGCTTTCGCGAGAGCTAGAAGGCCGACCACGCGCTGCCGTCCGTCATTGGTTAGATAGTAGCGTTCCTGATTGCGGTCCCACTCGTCGGTTCGACCGGAGACAAAACCGAGACTCTCTAATTGCTGCAGGATCTGCACTAATTTGGAGGCCGAGATAAGAGTCATAGAAGACAACTCGTTGACGTCTTGCTCATCACGTTCACTGAGACCGGCCAGAATACGCCATTGATAAGTGGTAACGCCGGCTTTTTCGAGATTGGGCGCGAAGCTCTGGTGGAATTTCTCCGCGGCGTGCTGCAGCAGATATTCAACGTAATCATCGATGAACCCACCTTTCAAGGGTGTGTGGTCGTCTACTTTTGGTTCCGAGGCAGGATGTGTTTCCGAGACAGCGTATTGACCTCGATGATAGACGAGGCTCGATCGGCCGGTGCTGTCGAAGTCCATCACTTCACCGACGAATATCAGATGATCGCCACCTTCCTGGATAAAGCTGGTCTTGCATTGAAATCTTGCTGCGCATCCACCGAGCAGTGGGGCGTTACCTAACCCGAGTTCGAATTCTGTATCTTCGAACTTATCGTCCGTTTGTGAGGCGAAGAGGTTAGATAGTGAGATTTGATCTGCGGCTAAGACATTTACAGCGAAGTGTTCAGCGCGTTTATAGGCTTTAAAGCTGCGCGAGTCTTTGGCGAGACTCCACAGCACCAAAGGCGGATCAAGAGAAACCGAGTTGAAACTGTTTGCTGTAACGCCGACGTAACTCCCGTCTGGAGCGGCTGCAGTAATAACTGTCACTCCGGTCGCAAAGTTTCCGAGTGCATTGCGAAATTCGCGTTTGTCTAATTTAGCCATGTTCGTGAGGGAGTAGCCGGTCTCGCTAGTGATGTGGCCGTTCGAAACCGAAGTGTTGGAGTATGGTGGTAGCAATTTCTTCGATTGACACGGACGTAGTGTCGACGAATGGTATTGCTGAATCCCGGTATACTGCTTCCGCGCGCTGGACCTCAAACATACATTGTTCCATCGAAGAATAACGGCTGTTGGGTCTACGGCCGTGGCGTATCCGGCTCAACTGCTCTGGTTTGATGCTAAGTCCGAAGATTCTGGCGTGAACCGGTTTCAACTGTTCGGGAAGACTTCCGTACTGTAGGTCTTCCTCGTTCAAGGGATAATTTGCTGTCTTCAAGTGAAAATGCATGGCGAGATAAAGACTGGTAGGAGTTTTTCCGCTTCGCGACACGCCGACCAACACGACATTCGCCTGGGACAGGCCTTTCGGGCGTAATCCGTCATCATGATCGAGCGTAAAGTTAAGTGCATCGACACGATGCTGATATTCATCACTGTTTGTCATCCCGTGCATGCGTCCGGCGGTGTGAGAGGAATTGACACCGAGAGCTCGTTCCAGGGGCTTGATGTAAGTTCCGAAAAGATCGAAGACGTGCCTTGTCCCGGCGGCGATAATGGATTGAGATTCTGGATCCGTAAGTGTGCTGAATATCAAGGGTGCAACGCCATCCATCTCCTCGGCAGCGGTAATTTGGGCAACCGCGCTGCGCGCTTTCTCGGGGGTGGTAACAAAGGGGATGTCTGTGCGCAGGAATTTGATGTTTTGAAATTGAGTTAATAGCGTTTCGCCCAGCGTTTCCGCTGAGATGCCGGTTCTGTCAGATATGAAGAAGACGCGGCGTTCCATACCTTTATTGTAATGTATCGGAGCGCAGTTTGGTCAAAGAACTAAAGTGGTCTGCGCTTTGTCTACTCTTGATCTTCGACGGGGCATAATTTTCCAGCATTTTACGTTTCTGCAAAAAAAGCGCTGTTTCTTCGAGGTGGCCTATGACCAACTCCAAAAGGATCAATCCATAGTTTAACAGCTTGAGTTTTTGCTACAGCAGTATGGTTATGCGAAAGAAGAGATGGCCGACCGAAATGAGGTCTGATTCCACTAAGGTGGAAATTTTCTTTGCCAAGGTGCGAAAACCGTTATATGTGGTGTCCAATGTTGCTTCAAGGCATTCGTTCTGTGCGGCGCCATTGCCGTGAATCATCGACCTACAGTAGGGTTCGATAATGAGTCGAATGCGATTCGTTTCGATGCCGTACTCGAGGGGTCTAGGTCGCAACGTCAGCAGGCATCACATACCCTTCCACTAACGGGGCGTAATTCTAGTGGGTCAGTAGGAAACGCTCGTTCAAGAGTCGTTGAGAAGGCCTGCAAAGATGAATTTGGAAAGATGCCCAAACAGGACAAATCCGACAACTTTTGTGACCTTGGGTGCGGCGTTAGTTACTCACCATTTGCAGTGCCTAGTGGCTCAATACAGTTTGGGTCGTCGTAGCGAGGATTATTCACTGCAGAACTGACCGCATCGGCAACAAAAATACCTTCAGGAGCAGGTTTGAGCAATGTTGCTAGCTGTGATCTGGATTCAGGGTTTTGCTTTAACCATGTTTCATATGTGCTCGGCTCGAGAATTACCGGCATCCTGCTATGCAGAGTACTTAACTCAGCGTTCGCCGCGGTCGTCAACAGTGTCGTTGATTCGAGCAAGTCGCCTTCCGCGGAACGCCAGCGTTCCCACAACGCGGCCATTGCGAAACATCCATTATCTCGCCGATGGATGAAATGCGGTTGTTTACCGCGCACGCTGATTCCCCACTCGTAGTAGCCATCGGCTGGGATTAGGCAGCGTCGGTGCCGGAAAGCCTCGCGAAATGACGGTTTTTCTGCCAACGTCTCCGAGCGCGCATTGATGAGGCGAATACCTATGCTTTTGTCCTTTGCCCAAGACGGTATCAAGCCCCATTGTAGTTCGGTGGCTTCGCGGCGCTCGACGGAGTTGAGGGAGCGTCGTACAGCCATGATCGGTTGTGAGGGTGCGATATTGAACCGTGCCACCAGTAGCGGAACCTTAGCCAAATCGAACATCTGAGCTATTTGCGCATTATCCGATTTCAAAACAAAGCGGCCGCACATGAAGATTCAGTAACCTATCGTTACGAGACCAATAACTTGCAGGTTTGCCCGGATGTCGAATGGCAAACAAAATGCGGTGGGGGTCCTCACAAGAACTGCTTTGCTAATGTATAGATTTGTTCAGCATCAAAAACTTGATCGTTGCTTTCGAACATTCTAGCGATACATGCTTTATGTATCGCTAGTTTAAGGTTGCCGAATCCGAGGGCTCCGTAGGTCAATTTTCCGTGTCGCCGCTCGCCGCGGTCGCTCATCTTGATGCCTGCGATCCCCAGTGGGGGGGTGGCATTGGCGTCCATCAAGACTTCAAGCGTTGGGTGTTCGGCCCATTGTTGTTCGTTGATTAATTTTACTCCGGATGCACCAGTTGTAATGACAATGTTAGCGTGCTCGAGGATGGCATTGGTTGCCTCTCGCCCGCTGACTGCGGCAGGTGCCAATGTTACGTCAAAGGTCTTTTGCATGTCAGCGCAGGCTGTCTCAGCCCGACCTAATTTGCGCGAAGTAATCGTGACCTCCACACCTTGCTTGGCTAGCAGCACCCCTGCGCGTTGGCCGACTGGCCCGGTACCGGCAAGGATCACCGCTTTTTTCCCCGCCAGCTCGCCGTGTGATGCTATAAGCGCCACCGCGGCAGCAGCGGTTGTATTGCTGCCGCCACTGTCTAACATTATCGAGACCCGGAAATTTGAGAAAAAGTACTCTTGGATCGCAGTAAAGATCTCCTGCCCGTCAGCCATGTTGCTGCCGGTCACGAACAATGCCGTATTTTTCTTGTCTTTCGGCGCTCGCGTGAAGATGGCGCCTTCCACCAAGTTGCCTACGTTGGCGGGCGTTATACCGGCGTGCGTTATGACTCTATCAGCACCGCCGTCGTATCCGACTACGGTGTCGAAGCTGTTGGCGATTGAGTCTGTATCCAACTGAAATAGAAGTTTTTTCATTACTAGTCCGCGAGTGGTGAGAGACGTTCTTCGATGCGCCGCTACGTTAGCGTAAGCGCTGGCAACCTACAACCGGTCTCCATATAATGCCGCGCGATACAGTATTGGATATTGGCATGACCAACGAACAAACAATAGAAACTTTTCTGGATAAATTAGCGAGCAAGGCGTCTACGCCAGGTGGAGGGAGCGCCGCCGCAATTATGGGTGCGATGGGAGCGGCGTTGGTAAGTATGGTCGGCAACCTCACTACCGGTAAGGAAAAATACGCTGCGGTTGAGTCTGAAATGGTTTCCATGCTCGAACGAGCAGAGTGCCTGCGCAAGGAATTGACGGAAGCGGCGCAGGAGGATGTCAGGGTCTTTGACGCAGTGATGGCAGCCTATGGATTACCGAAACGCAGCGATGAGGACAAGGCGATCCGCTCGGCGACGTTGCAGCGGGAGCTTAAGAACGCTACGGACGCGCCACTCGAGTGTGCACGGTTGTGCGGCGAAGTGATCGCGTTAAGTCGAGTAGCCGCCGAAAAGGGTAACAGCAATGTTGTTAGTGACGCTGGCGTCGCCGCGCTTGCCGCGCATGCAGCACTGCGGAGTGCTGCGCTAAATGTCTACATCAACGTCAGCTCAATTAAAGATACGGAGTTCGTCAACCATCGCATGGCCAGCTTGGCAGCATTGCTTGGGGACAATTCGGCTGCAACGGAAGAGGTGTACGAGAGGGTTAAGACGGAGTTGGGGGCGTAATAGGGACGCGAGGGCAGCACGGGCTTGGCACGACGCTCTCACCATAATTCTCTTCTTTGGGCGGGGTTAATGTGAGGCGCTAACCTGAATTGGAAGTTCCCTAACTTAATTCTTCAAACAGCATAGAAAAATCTATGGCCTGTACATGCTTAGTCAGAGCACCAACCGAAACATAATCAACGCCAGTCGTGGCGATCGCGCGTAGCTGACTTTCCTCCACGCCGCCGGATGCTTCGAGCGCCACCCGGCCGGCTGTTCGTTCAACGGCGCTCCGCATCCTTTCGACGCTGAAATTATCCAACATGGCGATATCGACATTTGCTGCGATGGCCTCGTCCAACTCGTCGATATTTTCTACTTCGACTTCCACACTCATCCCCGGGCTCCTCTTTCTGGCGTTCGTGACCGCATCAGTTATGCTACCCGCGGCGCGAATATGGTTTTCCTTGATTAGCACGGCGTCGAATAATCCCATGCGATGGTTGTACCCGCCGCCGCACCGCACCGCGTACTTCTGGGCTTTGCGCAAACCGGGCAGCGTTTTACGGGTGTCCAACAGTCGGGTTTTGCTCGTGCCGAGGAGTTTGATGCAGTGTTGTGTTTGGGTTGCTGTCGCCGATAGCGTTTGCAAAAAATTGAGGGCAGTGCGCTCGCCGGTGAGCAAAGCCCGAGATGGGCCAGAGAGTGTGCAGAGCGTCGCGCCGGCGGCGACTATGTCACTGTCGCGATGTTGCCAACGTACGGAGATCGTGGTGTCCAGCGCGCGAAAAACTGCATCGAACCAGGCCGTGCCGCAAAGTATTGCTTCCTCGCGGGTAAGGACACGAGCATGCGCGGTAGCGGTCTCTTCCAATAGCGCGGCAGTAATGTCGCCGCTGCCGACATCCTCGTTGAGCGCAATCGAAACTGTCGTCTCGATGTCATTGGGCAACCTGGGCGATCGCTTCATGATCTACCTCGGATGCTCTCTAATTATAAGAATGTCGCCTCGTTGTGCGAAATCGACCTCTTTTAAAAAGGTCATGCCCAATAGAATCTCTAGTCCATCCATGTGCGGATTGATGTGTGCTTGGACGTCATGGAGCGCAATACCGCCTAGCTCGATAGTCTCAAGTCTGGTAACGAAGACTGCGACTTCACCACCCGCAGTCAATACCCGACCGGTCTGACCGGGTGCTAAGCGTAACTTACGTGCAATGCCGCCCGGAATGGCTATGCCAGTCGCGCCGGTATCGACCATGAATTCTACCGGTTGTGCGTTAATCGAGCCGGTGGCTACGTAGTGTCCGAACTTGTTGCGTTGCAGCCTGACCTCACGCGTTCCGTCTAGTTGCTTCGCGCCTTGAACATGTTGGTTGGGATTTCGTTGGGCGTTGTAAACTTTGCTGAATCCCCAAGTCAGGAAGGTTACGACGAGAGCCCACGTCAGATACGACATTGCTCGGCCGAGACGGCTGATACCGTCGGAGGCGGGAGGGTTGTGGGGATCATAAGTCATGGTCCTAAGCTATCATAGTATCTCTTTCAATGAGTCACATAACATACTAATATAAATGCAGTTTTAAAGCTTATATTCCGATTTAACTCGGACGATTAATGGGTAACCGACCGTCCTTCGGTGTAACCTGGGCGAGGATATGCTAATTTCCCATCTCCTTAAGCCGAACGTTTACGATCAATATTAAAGATGCTTTCTCCGGGTCCGGCGGGACTTGAACGTGCCACCCTGAACGTCGAACAGATACGGCCTGCGCGTCAGATCTTCAACCTCGCCGAGGATGTGCGAGTGGGCTTATTCAACAAACCGCGAGTCCTTCCGGCCAAATATTTTTATGATGTACGCGGTTCCCAGTTGTTTGACCAAATCTGCGATGCACCCGAATATTATCCAACCCGCACTGAGGACGCATTGCTGGCAGACTATGCAGATCTGCTGATCGCCGCCGCGAAGCCCGAGTCGATTATGGAGTTGGGTGCTGGAACGTCGCGTAAAACCAGGCACTTGTTAGACGCTTGTGGCGCTCAACACCGCTATGTTGCATACGAACCCTTCGATGTCTGCCGAGAGGTCATGGAAGCCTCCGGCCTTGCGTTAGCTGAACGATACAGGTGGATGGAGCTGAGGATCCTGGTCGGTGATTACACTGGTGGTTTGCAAAATCTCCCAGTTTCCAAGGCGCGGAGATTAGTGGTCTTTCTCGGTGGGACGATCGGCAATTTTTCGGAAATTGAAGCAGCAGTTTTTCTTCGCGAAATCCGCGATATGCTGGGCCCCGAGGATCGATTATTGATTGGTGCGGATCGAATTAAGGAGCCAGAGCTCTTACACGCAGCCTATAACGATAGTGCCGGCTTGACCGCCGCCTTCAACCTGAATGTACTTAATGTCATTAACCGGGAATTGAATGCGGAATTCGATATCGACAGATTCACCCACTATGCTTGTTTCAATCCGAATGAAAGCCGGATTGAGATGTATCTGGTGTCGAAGGGCTCGCAGAGGGTCCGCATCGGGGAATTGGACGCGACGCTGGAGTTTGCCGATGGTGATCACATCCTTACCGAAGTCAGCCGTAAATACACACGGGCAGGTCTCGAAGCCGTGCTCGTTGAAGCGGGTTTTGAAATTGAAGCGCACTACGAAGCAGCCAAACAGGGATTTTCTCTGGTCCTGGCCGCGGCAGCTTAGCGGCTTTTTCTTGCAGGTCGAGGTTTCAGCTTTTTGAACGGGGCGCCTCTGCAATTGGACCGCGCCAGTGGACGGTTGCTTGGCGTGCGCAGTGTTGGTTGTGTAAATTACGACGAACGCCCTATTGATACCGATATCGATTTGCTGGTTATCCACGGGATCAGTCTGCCACCGGGCCAATACGGCGGTGGCTATGTCGAGCAGCTCTTCACCAACAGCCTTGATCCCACCACGCATCCCTATTTCGCGACAATAAATGACGCGCCGGTCTCCGCCCATGTGTTTATTACTCGTGATGGCGCGATCAGCCAATTTGTGCCATTCACCAAGCGCGCGTGGCACGCGGGGGTGTCATCGTTTCAGGGCAGATCGGGGTGCAATGACTACGGTATCGGAGTGGAGCTGGAGGGCTGCGACGACGAGCCTTATGCTAAACCTCAATACGCGGTGCTGGCTGACCTTACTCGTCTAATTATGCGTTGCTGGCCGGCGATCACCCTTGACCGGGTAGTGGGACATTGTGATATTTCGCCTGGACGCAAAACGGATCCAGGGCCAGCGTTTGACTGGGAGGGCTTGCGCCGTCTCGTAAGTGAACAGGACCTAGTGGAATAACGGCTGAAACCAGGAGCTCTACGTGAAATTCCTGATCATCATTCTCTGTGTCGTGGTTGAACTGGTTGGGCGTTTGGACGCCCTGCGCACGGTGCCGCTCGGTTTGTTAAGGGACTACGAGGCCTGGCTGCAAAAGCGCTGTAAGAACTGGCCACCGTGGAATGGTCCTTTGGGCGTGTTGGCGGCCATGATAATACCGTTGTTCCCCGTTTGGGTCGTGTTCTGGTTTTGCAGTTGGGGTTTGTTCAAGTTCGTATTGACGATATTGTTCTTGTTGTTGAGTCTCGGGCCTAAGGATCTCGGCTCGCAAATCGAGACTTACCATGCTGCGCTCGCGATAAATGACGCCGCCGCGGCGGACTCCGCTGCTCGCGAGATCGTTGATATCCCAGAGCACGAGGAGTACGCACCCGACACCAAAGAAGTCAATAAAGCTCTGTTGGTGCAAGCCAATGAGCGCGTGGTGGCGGTATTGTTCTGGTTTTTAGTTCTCGGTCCCCTCGGTGCCGTAGCGTATCGCATCGTCAGTGAATTCTGCATTGGCGCTGTTGAGCGAGAATCTGGTTTTGTCGATGCTGCACACGATCTCCGAAATATTATGGCTTGGGTACCAGTTCGCTTACTGGCCCTAGGCTACGCCGTTGCCGGTAGCATGGTGCATTCGCTGGAAGCATGGCGGATCACCGAAACGCTGGGATTCGACGACAACGAGACGGTATTGGAACGCGCGGGCATGGGCGCTTTGTATCGCGCCGACGACATTGAGACCGGGATGGAGAAGGATTCCGCCGATGAAGTTGCTGATATCCGCGGTTTGGTCAACCGCACCTACTTTTTCTTGTTAACAATGCTTGCGTTGCTGGTTTTGCTTTCGTAGGGATTTTATCGGCCGTCTCTCGATTCGGGAGACGGTTGGAGTGAGAGTCTGAAAGGCCTTCCAGTCTCTTGCTCAGCGCTCTTCCCGGATCGTGGTTAGCCCTCGAGGGATAGAGGGCTCATTGTTAAGTCTCCGCAACTTGTTTCAAATATGCTTCCACTCGAAGCTGCCGCCAGTTCCCTTCATCACAGACCAACACTCCATCGCGGTCATACCAGTCGTTCAATACATAACGACGGGCAGCGGTGCCGTCTAACACAAACTCATGCACTGCCGGCCGATGTGTATGCCCGTGAATGAGATTCAAGACGCCATGGTCACGCATGTACCGGCGAACCGTGTTTTCGTCCACGTCCATGATGTAGGCATCCTTTGCATCCTTCGCGTTGTCGCTCCGGACGCGCATTTGTTCCGCCAACGTCCGTCGTTCGGACAACGTCATCGAAAGCACGTCCTCCTGCCAGTCCGCGTTGTGTACCGTACGGCGCAATTCTTGATAGGGGAGGTCCTTGCTACATAGCAGATCGCCGTGCAGCAATAATGTTGGTTTGCCGTGTATGTCTATTGTCGTCGGATCGTCTAGAAGTTCGCTGCCTGTCGCCGCAGCGAAGTCTTCGCCGATCAGGAAATCTCGGTTGCCACGCATGAAACAAAGGGCGCTGCTACTCGCCGTGAAGGTGGCCAGCGCCGACACGATATCCGGGTGGGGAGCCGCGTCATCGTCGTCTCCCACCCAATACTCGAATAGATCGCCAAGAATATAGCGCGCGTCTACACTGCCCGCCGAGTGTTGCAATAAACGATAGAAGAGCGCGAGTTTGTCAGGGCGTTCTGCGCTCAAATGGAGATCGGAGATAAACAGAACCCGCATACCGGTGCCACAGGTTAGTTTTCGACAAGTTCTGCTTTTTCGAGCACGACGTCGTCGTTGGGTACGTCTCCCATGCCACTCTGGTTGCCGGTCGGGACTTCGGCGATGGCATCAACTACGTCGCTACCATCTACAACCTTACCGAATACACAGTAACCCCAACCTTGCTCATTCGGTGCTGTGTGGTCGAGAAACGGGTTATCCTTGACGTTGATAAAGAATTGGGTGCTGGCGGAATGCGGATCGCCCGTGCGCGCCATTGCCACCGTCCCGTAGGTGTTACTCAAACCATTGCTGGCTTCATTCTCTATTGGCGGGTTTGTGGGTTTTTGTTTTAGCCCCGGTTCGAAACCGCCTCCCTGAATCATGAAGCCCTTAATAACGCGATGAAAAATAGTGCCATCGTAGTGACCGCTACGAACGTAGCTTGTGAAATTCTCTACCGTGTGTGGTGCCTGCTCTTCATCGAGGTCGATCACGATCGCGCCTCTGCTAGTGTTTAGCTTAACCTTCATCTGCTACTCCTCGGGTTGGACGACGGTGGCGCGCTCGATAATGATGGGTTTGACTGGAACGTCTTTGGCGAAGGGCCCATCACGCTTGGTCGGGAAATTGCCGATTTGCATGACGACTTTTATGCCTTCGACGACTCGACCAAAAACGGTGTAACCCCAATCATCTTC
>CAZBOQ010000307.1:0-5427 GCA_964493555.1 uncultured Gammaproteobacteria bacterium
AGGCCCGTGTGAATACCACAGCCCCGGCCTTCGGTATCCATTCCGAAATTGTGGCGCCATATATAAACCGTTACGGAAATGAAGCGCAAAAGCGACGCTGGCTACCGAAGATGGCAAGTGGTGAAATGGTAGGCGCTCTTGGCATGTCCGAACCCAGCACGGGATCGGATCTCCAAAACATTCGCACTACAGCAATCCGCAACGGCGCCGAATTCGTAGTCAACGGCTCAAAAACCTTTATCACCAACGGTTATCTTGCAGGCCTAGTCGTGGTCGCGGCAAAAACAGATCCGGCAGAGGGGGCAAAAGGGATCTCCTTGTTGATCGTGGAAACCGACCGCGATGGGTTTCGTGCCGCAACGCCGTTGAAAAAGATCGGCCAGCGCGCTACCGATACCTCAGAGTTATTCTTCGATGACGTACGGGTTCCAGTCGACAACCTGCTTGGCAACGAGGGACTGGGATTCGCTTATCTGATGCAGGAACTCGCCTGGGAGCGCTTGCTTACCTCTATTCGCGCCGTTGAAGCAGCGCGCTTCGCAGTAGACGAAACTATTCGTTATACGAAAGAGCGAAAGGCGTTCGGCCGCCCGATCATAGAATTCCAAAACAGCAAATTCAAACTGGCGGAGTGCAAGACCAAAGTCCAGATTGCGCGAATCTTTATAGATCAATGTATTCAACTCGCAAGCGAAGGTGATCTCGACAACGAGGCCTCGGCAATGGCGAAATATTGGTCGACGGAAATGCAGAACGAAGTGATTGACGAATGTGTGCAATTGCACGGCGGCTATGGCTACATGATGGAATATCCTATCGCTACCGCCTTCCTGGATGCTCGCGTGCAACCTATTTACGCCGGCACCAATGAGATCATGAAAGAGATCATCGCTCGTAGCTTCTAAGACCAGCAAAACTGCCTCGCACCGACAGAACGTGAAACGCAAGCCGATGGAGACAACATCATAGCGGCAACTCCCACTCAGACGACCTTTGTCGGCCATCCGCGCGGTTTGGCGACGCTGTTCTTCACGGAGATGTGGGAACGGTTCAGCTATTACGGGATGCGCGCGCTGCTGGTGCTGTTTATGACGGCAACCGTCGCCGAAGGCGGACTCGGCTTGAACGACGCTACAGCGACGGCAATCTATGGGTTGTACACCGCCTCGGTTTATGTTGTTGCACTACCCGGCGGTTGGATCGCGGATCGCCTGATCGGTGCGCAACGAGCCGTCTGGTACGGCGGCATCGTGATCATGTTCGGGCACTTCGTGCTTGCCATCCCTTCCATTCCGACCTTTTACATTGGTTTGATTTTAGTCGTACTGGGAACAGGGCTACTCAAGCCCAACATCAGCGCTATTGTGGGAGAATTGTATCCTCAAGCGGGTTCGCATCGCGATGCGGGTTACACGATTTATTACATGGGCATCAATCTGGGTGCCATGCTTGGCCCATTGGTGTGCAGCACCCTGGGGGAAAATGCGCGTTTCGGCTGGCACTACGGTTTTGCCGCTGCCGGCGTCGGCATGTTGTTGGGCCTCATACAATATCGCATAACCAACTATCGCTTAGGCGACGCGGGTCGCCTACCTGCCCACTTGCGTCCCGGCGAGCGGGGAGGACCGCCACCTAAGTTTGCCTGGCTGGTAATTGGCTTGAGCGTAGGTCTCGTCGCGTTTTTTACTCTGATGGGAGTAACCGGAGCAGTCACGTTCAACGCCGGTCATCTCGTCAAAGGCGCAACCTACGGCATAACTGCGTTTCTGGCTTTGTACTTTGCTTACATTTTTATGTTTGGCCAGCTTGATTCCAACGAACGGCGTTGCGTCTGGGTCATCGTTGTCCTCATTATCGCTGAAGCAATCTTCTGGTCGGGGTTCGAGCAGTCGGGTTCTTCGATGAATCTTTTTGCGGAACGTTATACGGAACGAATATTCCTTGGGTTTGAAGTACCTGCCGGATGGTTCCAGAGCCTAAACCCGATGCTCATTCTCGTACTGGCACCATTTTTTGCCGCGCTGTGGGTAAACTTGGGCAGAAGAAATCTCGACCCTTCAATTGCGACAAAGTTCGGCCTGGGACTCATACAGATGGGTTTAGGGTTTGTTGTTATGTGCTTCGCAGCAAAATTCGTGGCGGAGGGCGATGCGGTGCTGCCCACCTGGCTCTTCTTCACCTACCTACTACATACCATGGGCGAGCTGTGCCTAAGTCCTGTGGGCCTGAGCGCTATTAGCAAGCTATCGCCAAAGCGCTTCGTCAGCCAAATGATGGGTTTGTGGTTTCTCGGCAGTGCGTTGGGCAATGTCATCGCAGGTCTGCTGGCGGGGCGCTTCGATCCTGAATCTCTTCACGACATGCCCGGGCTTTACGTACAGATAGTGTTAATCGCGGTGGGTTCTGGCTTACTACTGCTCATCCTTTCGCGCCCAATCAAACGGCTTATGGGTGATGTGGAAAAGCGCTAGCAGCTTCCACTATCCCGTAATTCAGCGTTCACCAGCGCCGCGCCGTCGGTCATCGCTTTAAGTTTGCCTAAAGCGACCTCGCGCGACAGATATTTCATGCCACAATCGGGCGTGACCACGATCTCCTCGGGCGATCTAACCTTTAATAATTCGCGGATTCGCTTCGCTACGATAGTGCTTGATTCCACGCTCGCATCTCCCAAATCAATGACCCCCACTACCATCGTCTTCGACGGAAGGCATGTAAGTATGGACAGGTCCAAACCGGGCTGCGCCGCCTCGATGGATATCTGATCCGCCACACAGTCATCCAACTCGGAAAGAAAGGTATAACTGTCACTCGTTTTATCCTTGACCAATGCAGCATAGCCGAAACATAGATGTACGGCAGTCGTTCCCTCAGCTCCAACGAGTGCACGATTGATCGCTTTGACAGCAAACCGTTTTGCCTCTGTAGCGCGTGATTCCAACCAAGGTTCATCCAGTTGCACGATGTCCACGCCGGCTGCGAACAAATCGTGGATCTCCTCGTTCACCGCTTCGGCGTACGCCATCGCCAACTGCTCACGGTCCCTATAATGCTTGTCCACCGCTTGTTGCGCCAGGGTAAACGGGCCGGGCAGTGTAATCTTTGTACGACGATCCGTATGTCTGCAAAGAAACTCCGCATCACGCACTTCGATAGGAGCCAAACGCTTGATCGGACCCGAAATCAGAGGCACCTGGTTCAGGCGGCCCGCGCGGCTTACTATCTCGCCGACACTTTCCTGGTCGACACCTTCAAAGGCATTGGCCAACCGGTTGGAATAACTCTCACGCCGGATTTCACCGTCGGTAATGATATCGATGCCTGCCTGCTCCTGATCACGGATCGCGAGAATAGTCGCATCGTCCTGCGCCTGCTCTAAAAATTCTTCGGGAATGCGCCAGATTTCTTTTGCTCGAACGCGCGGCGGCAAGCGATTTTTCAATTCCTCTTGATCGCTAAGCCAACCCGGCTGCGGGTAACTGCCGACCACGGACGTTTGTACTGGCCCGATCTTTCTTTCCTTATCCATAAATAGAATTGTACCTGCGACCGGTTGCGTTTCGTGTCTATCAACGATTTGGCGCTGACATTGGCTTCGGCTAATATCGGACGGTGCCAGAGACTGGAAAAAAACGTCCTCTACAGGGCATTCGTGTTATCGAGCTGGGTCAGTTACTGGCCGGCCCGTTCACTGGCAGTATCCTGAGCTACTTCGGGGCGGAAGTGATCAAAGTTGAGTCCCCGAACCGCGGCGATCCGCTGCGCAGCTGGCGCATGCTGGACGAAGACGGAACCTCCTTCTGGTGGCGTAGCATAAGTCGCAACAAGAAGTGCATCACCGTCGATCTCAAAAGCGAACGTGGCAGAGAATTGATACGCGAACTGGCCAGTCGAGCCGATATCATTTTGGAGAACTTCAAACCCGGGACCATGGAAAAATGGGGGCTAGCGCCGTCGTCTCTGTGGGAAACCAACCCTGGTCTTATTTATGCCCGCATCTCGGGTTATGGGCAAACAGGCCCCTACTCCACCCGTGCGGGCTTTGCGTCTGCCTGCGAGGGATTCGGTGGTTTCCGCTATCTGAACGGTTTCCCGGGCGAGGCGCCAGTGCGACCCAACTTAAGCCTCGGTGATACCTTGACCGCCGTCCACGCAGCTTTGGGAATCCTGCTCGCGTATATCGAACGAGAGAAAGACCAACACGGCCGCGGCCAGATCGTAGACGTCGCAATCTACGAAGCGGTTTTCAATATGCTCGAAGCTGTAGTACCCGAATACGTGGGCACGGGTGCAATAAGAGAACCCTCGGGAACTACGATTACAGGCATTGCACCGACCAATACCTACGTCTGCCGCGACAAGAAGTATGTCGTGATCGGTGGTAACGGCGACTCGATATTCAAACGGTTGATGGCGGCGGCTGGTCGCGATGATCTGGGCCAGGCTCCACGTCTCGCCGACAACGCCGGCCGAGATGCGCACCAAGCGGAGGTGGATGAGGCCATTTCTGCATGGACCTCGTCGCTCGATTCCACGGAAGTACTGACTGAACTCGAACGCGCATCGGTCCCGGGCGGCCCCATCTACAACGTCGCAGATATGTTGACCGACGAACACTACAACGCTAGGGGAATGTTTCAAGAGGTCGAAATCAACGGTAAGCCGTTCAAACTTCCCGCCATGGTGCCGATCTTAAGCGAAACGCCTGGCGGTACCGACTGGCCAGGACCGCCACTGGCCTCGCACAACGACGAGATCTACGGTGATCTGCTGGGCATGAAAAAAACCGAAATCGACGCTTTGAAAAAGGCCGGAGTTATTTAAACCAAAGACTGTGCCCTAAGAGCGTGCGAAAGACGCAAACTCAAGGAAACGATGTAGTAACCTCCCGCTATACCTACAGACAACACAAAGGCCAACATGAAGGAAATTCGCTTCGACGACATCACCAAGCTTCGTGAGGAGATCAGCGAAGAATTCAGCACCTGGAGCGAACCGCCGCTGATAGTCACACAAGAAATGATTAATACGTTCGCTGAACTTACCGGCGACCACCAGTGGATCCACGTCGATGTGGAGCGGGCCAAAAGCGAAAGCCCTTTCGGCGGACCGATCGCGCACGGATTCCTGACGCTAAGCCTAACCCCGCTCGCTTACGCTGCTAGCTCCTTCACCGTGACCAACTACGGTAATGGTGCGAACTACGGCATAGAAGGTTTGCGCTTCCTGGCCCCGGTGCCAGCGGGCAGCGCAATCCATGGGCGGACACGCCTTATCGACGTGCACCAACGCAAGACCGGTACATTGCTAACGAGGGAGGTTGCCATTCACATCGTCGGCAGTGTCGCGCCCGCCCTCGTATACAAATGGAAAGTGCTGTATCAGCCCAAGCCGAGTTAAGTTACCGCATATTTTCGGCGCGCGTCG
>CAZBOQ010000308.1:0-32552 GCA_964493555.1 uncultured Gammaproteobacteria bacterium
CGCATGTACTATCCCGAAGCGCAAAATGCTGGGCAGTTGTTCAGCAACGAATACGGAAAAGTCGCTTTCAGAGACACCTTGCTGGAAGACGCAAGCACACACGAGCGCGTGCAGGCGGGCGTGATGTCCGGCGTTATCCAAGAATTTCAGCTACAAGATGAGGAAATCATGGCGCGGCACGGCCATAAAGTCGTTCGAGACATCGTCGCAGCACACTCTGAGTGAGCTAGTTCAGCCAGCCCATGCAATTCCACTACCTTACGATCATGGAACTTGCCGACCTTTTGCGTGGCAAGGAAGTTTCGCCCGTCGAGGTAACCGAAGCTATGCTCGCCCGCATTGAAGCATTGGACGGCAACTTGAATAGTTACGCAACCATCATGGCGGAGCAGGCGTTATCCGAAGCCGGCACGGCGGAAGCGGAAATTGCAGCCGGCCGATATCGTGGCCCACTGCACGGCATACCAATAGCAGTTAAAGATCTCTGCTACACCAAAGGGATCCGCACCATGGGCGGAGCGGCAGTGCTGAAAGACCACATTCCCGACCATGACGCGACCGTTGTCACAAAACTCCGCCAAGCGGGTGCGGTCTTACTCGGTAAACTCAATCTCACCGAAGGTGCGATGGGAGGATACAACCCGGCGTTCTCCGTACCAATAAACCCCTGGGCGGCTGGGCATTGGGCCGGTGCTTCTTCAAGCGGCTCCGGTGTCGCAACTGCGGCCGGTTTATGTTTCGCATCGCTCGGGAGCGACACGGGTGGATCGATACGCTTTCCTGCTGCCTGTAACGGGGTCGTTGGTCTTAAACCTACCTACGGACGGGTTAGCCGCTACGGTGTATTACCGCTGGCGGAAACGCTTGATCATATCGGCCCGTTAGCGCGTTGCAGCCGAGACGCCGCAATCATGATGCAGGCCATCGCAGGTGAGGACGCTGCTGATCCGACCTCCTTAACAGCGCCGGTTCCCGATATGTTGAAAGGGGTAGAAAGCGGCATAGCAGGATTGCGAATCGGCTTTGACCGCAGCTACGCGAGTGAAGGTGTAGAAGGGTCAACCTTCACTGCGGTAGCAAACGCACTACAGTTATTCGAGAAAATGGGCGCACAGATTGTCGACGTAGAAATGCCGCGCGCCGATCCTATCGCTTGGCGGAGCATGGCAGGTGCCGAAGCAGCTCTGGCTCATAGCGAATGGTTTCCTGCACGTGCTGATGAATACGGTCCATTCTTTCGCCAAGTACTGGAAAACGGTCACAAGGTCACGGGCCTTGACTATGCGGAAGGTCTGCAGAAGCGTGAGCGCTACAGTAGTCAATTGCGGCGAGTCTTCGACGAAGTCGACGTCATTGGCTGCCCAACCATGTCTGACACAGCGCACGTCGCGCCACCAGAGAAGATGTATGGCTCGTTGGAGGAAGTAATGTCTCTGAGCCAGCGTAATATCTTCCTTTTTACTGCTGGTTTCGATTTCAGCGGTAGCCCGACTATCTCACTGCCTTGCGGTTTTTCACCGGATGGATTGCCATACAGCATTCAGTTCGCTGGCAAACATCTGAGCGAACCGCTGTTATGCCGTATCGGGCATTGCTACGAACGGGAAACGGAATGGCACCAACGACACCCGCTTTGAGCCAACCACTCACTGCGTCCCTCTCTTTCCAGGAGAGGCGTGATGGTCTCAACAATCGGTCGGTACGTTCAAACCTCTGCGCGCGCTCGCAAGGAGTGCGCCGAAATCATCAATCGCATCCCCGACACCCACACTTTGTAAGCTATACCACAACACCGCAGAGTTGCTCGTAACTACTGGTTTGCCGAGTGTCTGTTCAAGCGCCGCGATAACATCGGTGGCACGCACTGCAGCGCAACTAATGAAGTACGCGTCAGCCTCGTCGCGTTTATTTTCCAGCGTATAGCGGTACCAGTCCTCGGGGGTAGGATCAAACATACCGAAACCGTTAGTTATCCCGAGCCCTGTTTCATGGATAACCTCGAAGCCAGCTTTGTGCAGAAATTCGACCTCCCGAACGTTTATATGCGAGGGATATGGGGTCAACAATACCAAGCGCTGCGCATTTAGCTCTCGCAGGGCCGCTACTACCGCTTTGGACGTAGTAGTCGTGGGAACGCCGGTTACCCTACCGATCCGCTCGACGATTTCATCGTCGGCGCCGTCGTAATAAGTCGTCGCCGCGGTACAATGAAAAACGATAAGATCTACCCTCGCCTGTGCCACCAGGCTCGCGCCATCCTCGGTGCGCTCGGCCATCGCCAAGACATCCGATTCATCAGCACTTAGCAATTCCAACCGCGTTATATGAAAACTTACACCTGGCGGTGCCAGGGTATGAAACTGCTGCTCGGAAGTTGTATTAGAAGATGGCAATAAAACACCGATACGAGCGCGGGTTCCATAGTCAATCTGTTTCATCGGCTTAACGAGTGGAACTCAATCGAGTCCCAGCACATCTATCCCTTGCTTGAAGACGATGTCCACGGGAATATCAGCATCGGTTAGTTTCTCAAGATCCGCCTGAAGTTCCGGACCGACGACACCCATAGTTTCGCTCAACTTGCGAGCACCGGCGTAATCACCATTGCCCTGTAGCGTCAGGAGCAATGTCGACAACTCATCGATGGCATCACGCATACGATCGAATTCTACTACATACGTCCCGCTGTCAGGATCGCGTACGAACGCACCTCTAGTTGCAAAGAAATTGAAACGCACCATATTGGCTTTTCCATGTGCAACAGTAGTCCCGAAACGGATCGAACGAAAAAGTCCCGCCATGAAAGTGACATAGTTATCGCGTAAAACACCGTCGCCAAGCTCGCCTGCTTCATGCAGCTTAGTAATCATATAAAGACCGAGAATGTCCGCTTTTCCCTCTTCGATGCTGGAGGCGACATCCAGCATGGCTTTTCTGACAGTCCCCCTACCATCGATGGTGTTCTTTATCCCTAATCCATGCGCCACCTCATGGAACATAGTGTTCTCAAAAAAGGCATCAAACGTCACATGCTTACGTTGTACCTCACCTATTAACACGTGCGAAATGGGGAACAGGATCTTCTCGAACTTTGCCTGCATGGCATTTTTTAGCTGTAGCCGCCGGGTACCTTTTTCTAACTGTACTTGCTCATCGTTCGGCAGGTTGATGGCGATCGTCTTAGAGCCCGCATTGCTATGGCCAGCATAATAGATTACCGAGTAGACATTGAGATCCGAATCGGTGCCGGGTGTTTCCGCTTTGTACTCATCGCTCACCGGCAATCCACGTTGCAGACCAGGTAAAAATGCCGAGATATGTGCAAGCCGCCGACTCCACTTTTTGTCCTTGAGCAACACGTACGACTCATAAGCCGCACGATATGAAAATAACGCGTCCTCGTACGTTTCTATTGCACCGATCACGAGTTCAATGGAATTCGTTTTCACACCCATCCACGCTAGATCGCTTTCCTGATACTCATCAGTCACCAGTGCCTTTGCGCGTAACCGCAGATAGTCAGCAAAACCCTTGTGCTTCGCCAGATCTGCAGCCTTGATCAGCAATTCGGCCGCATACTCCAACTCCACCGCATAGGCTTCGTGATAAGGGATTACGAACAGCTCACCCTGCCCGTCTCGGCGGATCAACGAATAAAGTCCCGTCTTCGCCTCTAGCGTCACACCCTCAAACTCTTCCCTAGTCATATCAATGGGATAAAAATTAGCCCCTAAAGGCTTTTCGCCCACGCCGTCAATAAAAGGTCGATCACCTGCTAGTCGATCCCAAGGCCCATAATTCCACTCAGCGAACTTCCGCTGGACCGGATCGGTTATGTCATCCAGCCAACTCGCATAATCGTCGCCATAAGCCTGCCGCCAGTACAGCGCGTCCATGACCTTCGAGGCCTCGATCAAAACCACGAGCATCTCCCGTTGCTCTTCAGACAGGGTGCTGAGTTCCGCGACCAACGGGAACTCGGCATAGATCTCAACGCGTGGGGCCGCGACAACACCCTCAGTTCCGGGGATCGACGGCGGAATCACATCTACCAAAGGGGCCGATGTTGGTGGCACAGGCTGAAAAGTTTGATCAGAGGAACTGCAGCCGATTAATAAGTGCAGCAACACCAGTAGCCAGAGACACACGCGGCGGACGAGCTTCATTTGTTATGCTTTATAGTCCAACCACTCTTAGTTAGGATTGGCATCCTTGAGTCACCGCCACCCACGATTCGATTGGGTCAGTGTACGTCAGCAACCAAATTGCGGCCACGGTGCGCTGCGGCAGGGTAACGTTAAGCAACTATCGAGAGTTATATCGTAGAATGCGCCAATGTCACCCAAGCTGATCCTGCTCTTGTGTTTGTTGTTCACCAGCCCAAGCTGGGCTACCAGCCTTTTCCAATGGAGTTACAGCGAAGTCCAACTTCTCACCGGTGACGGCTTCGAACTCGGAACTAGTCATCGCAGTACGTTCACTTTCGACCATACTAATGGGTGGCGCTACGGCGGAAACTATCTGTTCGTGGATGTTTATCAACGCGACGATGTTGACGTAGAAGTCTATGGCGAATGGTATCCGCATCTTAGTCTGAACAAACTAACGCAGCGCGACATCTCTTTTGCAATATTCAAGGACTTTTATCTGCTCGGCGGTATCAACGCCGGCACTGAACCGTCCGAAGAACCTTTCAAAGCCTACTTCCTCGGTGCCGGAACGAGTCTCGATCTGCCCTGGGCAGAATACGTCACCATCGATTTCACGGCGCGCAAACCTGATCATTTGAGTACCACTGGGCTACAAATCACTTCGGCGTGGAGCTTCCCCTTCAGCGTCGGTAGACTGAAATTCAAATTCCGAGGATTTGCCGATTATGTCACTCCAGGCGGCTCCGGCGGGGTGTCCTACCTACTAACCCAACCGCAGATCATCCTGGATGTGGGCGAATTGTTAGACCACCCAGGCAAATTCTATGCGGGCGTTGAATTCTGGTACTGGCATAACAAATTCGGCATCGACGGAGTTAGCGAAGAAGCACTGCAGGCGCAGATTATTTATGCCTTTTAGTCAAAACATTTCCCATTCCTGCTACCAGGATTAAATCTCGTAACCATTGATCATTGGGAACCCCGATGTGCACACGATTTCCAGACGCTTATCGAAACGTCTTTTCGTATGGTAGCCCGGTATTTTGGAGTATCGTTCTCGTCGGCGCTAGGGCAACAAGAGCAACGGGAACCATTTGAATGACCGACCAAAGATTCGAGTTAAAGGGCTTCACGACACAATCAGGCGCGACGCTGGATGTTCGTCTGGCATATTGCGTTCATGGCAAGCTGAATGCCGCCAGGGACAATCTGATCCTACTGCCGACTTACTACTCCGGACGTTCAGAGAACAATGACTACCTCATCGGCGAGCGGATGGCGCTAGACCCACGCAAGTACTGCATCGTCGTACCGAACCTTTTCGGCAATGGCGTCTCATCCTCACCTAGCAACACTCCGGCACCATGGTCGGCAGCCAACTTTCCGATAATGAGCTTTTACGACAACGTTGCGTGCCAACAGCAGTTGGTCCGAGAGGTGTTCGACGCAGAACGTTTACACGCCGTTATCGGTCACTCGATGGGGGCGATGCAAGCCTATCAATGGGCCTCGCAATTTCCAACTATGGTTGAACGCTTCGTGGCCATCTGCGGCAGCGCACGCACCTCCGAACACAATCAGCTTTTTCTGGACGGCGTCGTCGCCACGCTCAAAGCCGATGGAGATTTCAACGACGGCGACTATGACGACCCACCGCGTCGCGGGTTAGAAGCGTTCTCTGTCGTCTACGCCGGGTGGTTCGCTTCGCAGAAATTTTATTCTGAGCAACTTTACAAAGAGCTCGGTGCTCAAAGCATGACCGACATCTTGGATATGGCCAAGCAGATCTTCATGAGCCATGACGCCAATGATCTAATAGCTATGGCAGCAACCTGGCGCGTCGGAGATGTCAGCGCCAACAAGCGCTATTGCGGTGACTTCCAAAAGGCGATGCGTTCCATAAGCGCACGTGGACTGGTCATGCCTTGCGACACCGATCTCTATTTTCGGGTGAGCGTTAATGAGCAAGAGGTCGCGTTGCTCGCAGATTGCGAGTTTGCGCCGATCCGCTCAGACTTCGGACATATCGCTGGTAGTGGTCGCGATCCGCGTGCGCTCGCGTTCATAGATACCAAGATCAGGGCTTTGTTTATGGCTTAAGCCATCAACAAAGCGACATGTCACGATTTGGATATCTCCGAAGCTCGCCCTGTCCTAGTGGTCGGCGCCGGACCGGCCGGACTCACCGCGGCGCTGGAGCTTGCCCGCCGACATCAACCAGTAAGAATAGTCGAGGCGCGCGAAGGAAACTCGGAATATTCGAGGGCGCTCAGCATTAATACGCGATCAATGGAACTCATGGAAGAGTGCGGTATCACCGAGCGCTGGCTAGCGAGCGGTATCAGGGTGAACGGTGTTCAATACCGGGAACCTACCCGTTCACTTTTTCGGATCGACTACACCACTCTTAAACACCGTTACAACTTCATGTTGGTTCTGCCCCAGATCGAGACCGAAGCGATAATCGAGGAATACTTGAACGAGCTTGGCATTAAAGTAGAGCGAAATGCAATGCTCATCGGTTTCGAGCAGACACCAGACGGTATCGAGGCAAATATAAGAACCGCTGGTACGGTTGAGACGATTACCGCAAGTTATTTAATCGGCGCTGACGGAGCGAATAGCGTTGTCCGCAAAACGGCTGGCATAGAATTTCCTGGGGTGCGGATGCCAAGGGATTGGAGTCTTGTAGACGTGCGCATGCGGTGCCCTTGGGATCCGCGTGACACCAATATCCTGCTGCACAAGAACGGGATGTTGTTCGTGCTCGGTTACAAAGACGGGATATTCCGCCTCGGTGCCGACGCGCCCACGTTACTCGATGCGTTACCGGGCGGTTTCGAGATCGACAAAGTATTGTGGGAGTCAAGCTTCGCGGTCAATCATCGACAGGTAACCAGTTACCGGGCCGGGCGCGTATTGCTTGCCGGCGATGCCGCCCACGTACATGCGCCGCTCGGTGCAAGAGGCATGAACATCAGTATCGAGGACGCGGTTGTGTTGGTTCGGCACCTACTGGCCGGCGAGATCGAGCGCTACTCACCCGAACGACTTGAGATTGGCGCGGCAGCGCTGCGTATGATCAAAGCACAGACCTATCTCTCGACCAGTACAAGCCCAATGGCAAACCTGCTGAGGCGCTATCTATTGCCGGTTTCGTTGCATTACAAGCCACTGGAGCGACGGCTCGCCGGCGGCATGCTTGGTTTGGGCTGAGGGCGGGCCTAACCTAGCTGTTCGCCTGGATCCTCGCCTAGGTTTGAGCCTAGGGCCAGGCTTTCAAGCAAGCCTACAGGAGCACCAGTGGGGTTGTGACCCTCGAATTCAACACGGACGTTTCAGCTAAATTGTCCATTGACAACGGCGTCCGCGGCGAAACAAAGAACAACCTTACTTAGACCGCGGCACGGCACTATGGGTTTCGTTCGGCCTAAAAAGCTTCCGCTGCCAGTTCCATCATATTATTGGCGCCGGCCTCGACGCGGGCCCGATGAATCGCCGTTTCCGGAAGCATGTGGGAAAAGTAATAGCGGGCTGTCGTAAGCTTAGTTTCGTAGAAACCAGGATCGGACGCGCCCTTAGCAAGCGCGGCCATCGAGATCCGCGCAATGTTCGCCCACATGTGCCCCAGGGCAACCAAGCCCATAAGGTGCAGATAAGGGACGGAAGCCGCACCGGCGTTATCCGGCCGGGTTACGGCATTGCTCATCAGCCATTGCGTTGCAGCTTGCAAATCGCCAACCGCCGATTGCAGCTTTTTCGTGAACTCGCTCATACGCTCCTCTTCCGACTGTTGGGCAAGGAAGGTCAAAACTATCCCAAGATATGTCTTCAACGCGCGACCGCCGTTCAAGGCGAGTTTGCGCCCAACTAGGTCCAAAGCTTGAATGCCGTTGGTACCCTCATAAATCATCGCGATACGTGCGTCCCGCACGAACTGATCCATACCCCACTCACGGATGTAGCCATGCCCGCCCAGGCATTGTTGCGCGTTGGTGGCATTCTCATAGCCCTTGTCGGTAAAAAAACCTTTGATTACAGGTGTCATCAAGCCGACGAGATCATCGGCACGTTGCCGCTCTTCTTCGGTCCTTGCACTATGGCTCAGGTCTACCTGCAAGCTACCCCACAGCATCAAAGCGCGTGCACCTTCATTGAAGGCTTTGATGTTGAGCAACATACGGCGAACGTCGGGATGCACGATAATGGGGTCAGCCTTATCTTCGAAGTTCTGTGGACCGTTGAGCGAACGTCCCTGTAGGCGCTCTTTGGCATAAACCAACCCGTTTTGATACGCCACTTCGGATTGAGCAAGACCCTGCAACCCGACCAGCAGACGAGCTGCATTCATCATGATAAACATCGCGCGCATGCCCTTATTTTTTTCCCCGATCAAATAACCGATCGCGCCGTCATAGTTCATCACGCAAGTTGCATTCCCATGAATCCCCATCTTCTCTTCGATGGAACCACAAGAAACCGCGTTTGGGCCACCCAGTGAGCCGTCGTCATTAATCATCATCTTGGGCACAACGAACAAGGAGATACCTTTTACCGAATCCGGAGAGTCCGACATCTTCGCCAACACGAGATGAATGATGTTT
The DNA here is from genome assembly GCA_964493555.1 of uncultured Gammaproteobacteria bacterium. GTDB lineage: Bacteria > Pseudomonadota > Gammaproteobacteria > JADZEE01 > JADZEE01 > CAZBOQ01. The sequence continues at coordinate 8,756 of CAZBOQ010000308.1, forward strand.
TCACTGAGATCGTGTTCACCGGCAGAGATAAATATTTTGGTGCCGCTAATCTTGTAAGTCCCATCCTCTTGCGCTATCGCCTTGGTACGCAACAAGCCAAGATCCGTACCGCAGTGCGGCTCGGTCAGATTCATGGTGCCCGCCCAACGACCCTCAACCATGGGAGGAATGTAACGGCGCTTTTGTTCGTCACTACCCACCGCAGTAATCGCCGCGGTCGCACCCAACGTCAGTCCAACGTACATATTGAAGGACATATTTGCCGATACCGCGTACTCTTCGAAAGCGGTATGGATAACGTGCGGCAGACCCTGGCCTCCGTATTCCGGGTCGCTTGCCAGTCCCGCCCACCCCCCTGCAACGAACTGATCGTAGGCTTCCTTAAAGCCCGGTGGCGTAGTCACTGAGCCGTCATCGTTTCGCGTGCAACCGACCTCATCACCGACCTGATTCAAAGGCTGCAACACTTCCTCGACCAGTTTCGCTCCCTCCTCCAACACCGCGGACAGAAGGTCAGGCGTAAGCTCTGAGAAACCTGGAAGCGCCGCGTATTGCTCAATGTTGAGTACTTCATTCAACACGAACTTAGTATCGCGCACGGGGGCTTTGTAGATAGGCATGCTTAGAGAGGTCCTTGGTTAGTGCAATGTCCGGGTAATAGTACCCGTTCCCTGTCCCCTGGGTCCCCTGGGACAGGGATAGGGTGCAGGCCTATGCCATTACTCGATCTTCAGGCGCTCCTTCACCTTCGCCACAGCCGCTTCCGCAGCACGCACGGTTTTCTTGTGGTCTCCAGGAATGTGCCCTTGCTCCATCAGTACTTTCCCCGCCACCAATACGTATTGCACATTGCGTGGCTGAGCGTTGAACACTAATTGATTAACCCAGTTCCAGTTTGGTGCAAAATTCACCTCGCGGGGATCGATAATGATGACATCGGCCTGCTTCCCCGGTGTAAGCGATCCGATTTTATCATCCAAACCCAACACCTCGGCCCCACCCAGCGTTGCCATCCGCAATACATCCGCGACCCCTGGATAAACGCCGGCATCGAGGAAGACAGCGCGCTGCAAGCCGACGGCGGTACGCATCAGGTTAAAAAAATCACTAGTGTCATTGGCACCACCGTCGAGGCCAAGCCCCACTTTAAGGCCGGCCGCATGCATGTACCCCAAACGCATTACACCTGAGGCGAGCCGCATGTTACTAAGCGGATTGTGGGTGATACGGACGCCACGGCCAGCGAGATAATCTATTTCGGTATCTGTGGCATGGACTACGTGATTAAGTTGCAGCGCACCATCAAAGGCGCCAGCGTCCCGCAAGATCTCCGTCATTCCGGGGTGGCGACCGTTCACATCGCCGTGCGGATCGTTTTTGTTCTCCAGATAGTGTGCGTTGAAGGTGATGTCCAACTCCTTGGCGAGCGCAACCATATTGCGAACACTGGGTGCCAAAGGTGCGATCGGATGCGAAGCAGTCTGCAAAGTTGCCAACGGATTTGGGTCAATATGTTGGCGTTTGAAATCGATGATCGCCTTCTTAGTCACAGCAGCATTACTGCAGTCGTCGACATTGCAGTGCCAATCAAAATAGGCATAAACGAATCGCAATCGGGACTCCTCTAACGCAAGAATGTTGCCGGCAACCATTCCCAAGCTCGACGAAATCGACCAATCGGTCGTCGTTGTCACGCCGGTCGCGATCAGATCTAATGTGCTTAAACGAACTAGGGTGCGAGTGTCGATTTCGTCTATTGCGCCCGCGGCAGCCCACTGGCACTCATCCAACCAACCGTGCAGATCGTGTTCGAGGCCGCATCCTCGGATTAAGGACTGCCATAGATGATTGTGTGTGTCCACGAAGCCCGGCATGACGATCATACCGGTTGCATCTATGATGCCGCCGCCAGTATCTGGCACATCTCCTAAGTGTGTAATCAAACCATCGGTAATCCCAAGGTCGTCGTCGTACAAGAGTCCGAGAGGCCCTTCGCCAAGCGTCGGATCCATGGTAATCAATAAGGCTGCATTTTTGATAATTGTCTTTGGCTGGCCGATCGCATTCGTTGGCACGCATACAATCATCAATACGACAAAGAAAGTCCCAGATTTCACGATCATCATCTCCTGAACGGACAAACCGAAGTCTTAGGAAGCACGGTACTGTTGAAAAAAGTATACTCCTCCGATGATCACCCTCTACGGAATTGCCGGCTCACGCGCTTCGCGCAATATGTGGATGCTGAATGAACTGGGACTGGAATACCAGTCTATAGCTACTAATGATCGGACCGGCGAGACCCGTACCCCCGAATTTCTGGCGTTAAACCCGAATGGTAAGGTGCCATTGTTGTTAGATGGGGACGTGAAGCTGGTGGAATCGGCTGCCATCAATCTACATCTAGCCAACAAGTACGACCAGGGTCTTTGGTTCCAAAACCCCAATTTGCAGGGCAGCGCCATACAGTGGAGTTTTTGGGGCATGCTGGAAATAGATGAGCGCATTATGGATGTTTTGATTGCACCAGATGAACCGCGCGGCACGCGCGGCTTCGCAACCTTGCGCGACGCATCAGCCGTGTTGGACGATCAGCTAAAGGAACGTGACTACTTGCTCGATGGCCGATTTACCGTGGCAGATCTGAACACTGCCTCGTGCTTCGCCGGCGGTGCGTTTATGAATTACGACTTCGGTGAGTTCTCGAACCTGAGTCGATGGTTGCATGAGTGTTATAACCGTCCAGCGGCTGCTATAGAAAACTCTACTCTTGTTCGTTTTCGTGATTTGTTGGCGGCGTCCGCCAGCCCCTAGCCCAGTCCGTAAATGGGCCACCTCCCCGTAGCCGCACGCTTGCCCCATCCGTGACTTTCATGAGGCCTCGTGCAAGGTGTACGAGTCATTGCGCATTCCGGTCAAGGCGGGTGGGTCATCGTAGTGGCCGAGCGGCGTTTTCGTTAACGTAAACGGCAGTTATCATCGTCTGATGCCCTCATTCGCGACAGCGCCTTTCCTGTTTCCCCGAAACAACCACCTCATCGTTCGTTGCCGACTGACAATCTTCACTGCCTGCCTGATGCTTGCGAGTCAACCTACCTTCTCCCACGGAGGAGTGGTTCTCGAGGAAGACCAGTGTGTCATCCGGATCGGCTTCCTCAAGGCGCACTTTACCGGCTATCAACCCAAGGAGAGTGGTAATGAAGAGTTCTGCGAGGACATTCCCGAAGTTGCCCGCAGCGTATTTGTGCTCGATTATTTGCATGAATTCATGAAAGAAATGCCGATCGACTTTCGCATAATCGAAGACGTGAACAACTTCGGGTTGTACGCCAAGTGGAGCGACATCGTGGAATTGGGAGACATCGAAAGCGACACGGTGTTTTATCAGTCAGCGAGTAAACACGCTGACGGTGTTCTCACGGTCGATTACCGGTTTGAAGCGGCGGGCAACTACATCGGTATTGTGACCGCCCGACATCCAACCGAGGACAAAATATACAACGCGGTATTCCCGTTTCAAGTAGGGAACAGCGGCTCGTCTTATACGCCGCTGTTCATTGGTTTTATCGTGCTTACCCAAGTTCTATACTGGCTGACCAGCGGCGGCATGAAACGCCGGCGGCGGTCGGCGATCTGATCAGCGGATGAAAACTTAATGCGCGCAAGTTGGTTGCTGTCAATCGCACTGTTTATAGCTGCATTGTGCCTCCCTACCCAGTGGTACCCGAAACCGGTGCGTTTACAGTTCGCAAAGTTGTTCGGTGCCAGCGACTATCGGCCACTGCCACGGGCAAAAGCGCCAACGGATGAACAGCCTGAACAGGCGTGTCCCGAAGATCTTCTCGGATGGCGGAAGGCCCGGCGAATAGACAGCGTTGATGTGCGGCGCTCCCCGACTTGCATCGCCGACAACCCACACGCGGTAGCGGCATTCGTGCGCGGCACTAACAATGTCTCGCACCAGACCTTGTTGAAAGCGGGACTAACACCGGACGCGATAGAAAAAGGACGGGATCTGGACGGTGACGGGGATCCTGACGAGATCCACATTCGACTGGAGGTGGCTGAGTTGAACGGTGGTTCACCAGAAGTCGACCAGCCAACCGTTCAATATCCGATCGCTCCGGGAGTAAAACCTGGCTTCTGGGTTTTCGCACCCAAAACTTTTGGCATGGCCACCGTTCAATTTGAATCCACCCAAGCAAGGCCGATGATACGCGCCCCCTCCCCCGCCATTCGCGTCGAACAGGGCGATCGGGTCAAGATCACATTGGAAAACAGCCATTACATGCCGCACACCCTTCATTTCCACGGGGTCGATCACCCCTTTGTCGACGCCGATGGGGAAGGCAACGACGGTGTGCCGATTGCAAGTGAAGTGCCGGTGATGCCGGGCGCCCAACGCACCTATGACCTACAACCGCGTCACGCCGGGACCATGTTCTATCACTGCCACGTACAACCACACGTGCACATCATGATGGGCCTGCAAGGTTTATTCGTGGTGGAAGAGAATCGGCCCGACAACTGGGTACAGACATTGAACGTTGGCGCAGGCCATGTCCGCGCACCCTCCAAGGCCGTGGCTACTGAATTCGATCGAGAATACGATCTTCATTACCTCGATATCGATCGCGAGCTGAATAATCTCATTCAGCAGTTTAATGATCCGCGGCTCATTGCCAAACACATGCACAGACGCTATGACATCACCAACGCCCAGAGCGACTTCTTCACGCTAAATGGACGGTCCTTCCCCTATACTTTCCGAGAATCCTTGGTCGTGACGCGTCCCGATGAATTGATCAAACTGCGCGTTGTCAACGGTGGTAGTACCGGACTTGCCTTGCACACCCACGGACACAAAGCCCGTGTAACCCATTACGACGGTGTACCACTAAAGCCGCAAAACGAGATCATTCGTGATGTATTCTGGCTTGCGAGTGCGCAACGCGCCGATCTCAAATTGCAGACCACAGATGATGGCCTACATTCATACGGCCCGGGCATCTGGCTGATGCACGACCATCAGGGGAAAGGCGTTACCACCGATGGTATCGGCCCGGGCGGCAACATAAGCGCAATCGTTTACGAAAAATATCTGGCAGACAACGGTTGGCCACTTACGCAGGGTGCCGATTGGGATAACTTCTTTACCGAAGCCTATTACCGCCGCGAGATCCCAGTATGGCAACACTACGATCCAGGCGGGCTGTTTAGCGAAGCAGCTAGTGATCCATGGATGCTGATACGCCTACTGGGACTGCTGTTCTCCTTTGGAGTTGGCCTCACGGCATTGACGGTAATTATATCGGGTGCCCTGAAGCGCGATTCCACGGCATGAACCGTACGCATACAGTACTCCGGTGGCTATTGCTGATCCCACTATGTAACGTGGCGTTCGTGCAGACACAAACAGCCGATGCAAACGCCGGGCAAGCGACAATCCATTCGCAACACACTATGCAGCTCAATGCCAAAGGTATGGTGATGAATCACAACGCTACCCAACTACCGCGCGACTGTGCGCAGTTAAATGGCGAGCATACATTCACTATCTACGCCGGCACCAAATTCGCTGCCACTCACCCCGGAACGGTTTACGGACTCAGCCAGCATGAGTACCACGTTGAACCTTGCTCCCTTGTAACCGTCACCTTCATTAACGATGATAGTGTTCGCCACCAATGGATGTTGCATGGCTTACCCCGATATCTCTACACACAGGGCATGTTTACGCTGGAGGCAGCAGCGGGGCAACGCCAAACCGGTAGCTTCATCATGCCAAGTGATCGCAAAACCTACCTAGTCCATTGCGATGTCGCACAACACATGGAAAAGGGCATGAAGGCCCAGCTCAAGGTCGGCGGTGGCGACGGCAATCTGTTTGCCATCCCCGGCATCAGCAGCGGATTCAAACCAGACCGCTATTTCCCTGCCAACACTGTCCGCTGGTCTTTATTCGCAATTGTTGCAGGCCTCATCGTTGCCACCGTAATTATCCGCCGAGGCGACCCTTATGAGTGATTAATTTTCGCGCTCGAAACTTTCCGCTGGCACATCTGCCAACGCGTCAGCCTCGGCAATGATCGATGCAGCACTGACCGACTGGGACGATGGTTGCAGACCTGGGATATCCTCCCCAGCTAGATTCGCACTTGCCGCTCGCAGCAACAGTCGTCTCGTCACAATTATGCCGTCGTCGCTGGAAACCAGATTCTCGCTGGTACGCTCGGCTATACGACCTTGACTTTCCTGCACTGCGGTATCCTGCATCGCGAAACTAGGAATACCGGTGAAGCTGACACCCGCTCGCTGCGCATCACGGTCCTGTAAATAATCATTGCCAATGTGCGCACCGCCCTGGTGGGTACCTGGAATGAATTCCACATGCAGGCCGCCGCCTCTACGCATGTACTCGCGTTCTTCCTGGCGTAACGGTTTATCCGGGTAATAGTTCACCGCCCAACTCCAACAGTTGTGATCATCCATCGGCACCCACGCCTGGGCATTCAGACTGAGATCTCCCAGCGGCGCGATGATATTGAAGCAAGGTAAAACAAACTGCGTAACCCGCCAATAATACTTGCCCTGACCGGCGGTGCGGCGCGCTCCTAGCATCAATCCTCCGTCAGTCTCAACCGTTTCGTAACGGGGATTGTGGTCTCTCGCAAGAATATCGAGTATGTGTGAGTCTTCACCCTGCCCGCCGATCCCCATCACCGGATCGTCGCTCAACGTGCCACGATGTAGAAACGAAAGATGGCTGGAATCGAGCCCACCTTCCATTACCTGCATGTAATTACACTCCTGGAGACGTTTGGAAACGAATAAATTCTCTTCAGGCAACGTTGCCCACTCTAGCGCAGGCGCTGGTGGCCGAGCTCCGGGCACACCCATGTACACCCATATAACGCCACCGCGTTCCAAGGTGGGGTATGCTTTTAGCCGTATTTTGTCGCGCATCTTGTTCTCGGCAGGTTCGGAGGGAATATCCAGACACCTCCCATCGATGTCGAAATGCCAACCGTGATAAGCACAACGGATCCCGCTGTCTTCCACCCGCCCAAAATACAGTGACGCATGCCGGTGTGGGCAGCGTTGATCGACTATTCCGACTCTGCCGTTCGAGTCGCGGAAGGCGATCAATTGCTCACCCAGCATCGGTATCCTGACTGGCGGACAGTCCGCTTCCGGCAGCTCCGATGCCACCAATGCGGGTAGCCAATAGCGACGAAACAACTCACCGATGGGTGTTCCAGCGTTGCTCTGAGTCAAGATATCGTTGTCCTGGCGTTTCATGTTTCCGCTTCTCCAGGCACGGTCGTGTAGTACGGTCCATGCGGCGGGAAATGGTATTCTGTACAGCCGTTTTGCTAGGCGAAAACCACAGTACCAATGGAATCACGTGAAAACAAACTTTCTAATTGCATATCTTAACGCCATTTTTTGGCTTGCCGTGACACTTCCGGCCGCAGCCGACGATTTGCCGCTGGTTGAGTTTAGGACTTCAATAGGAACGATCGTTGTCGAACTCTATCCGGAAAAATCGCCAAAAACCGTTAAGAACTTCCTCGGTTACGTTTTGGATCAATACTACGATGAGATGATTTTTCATCGCGTCATCGATGACTGGGTGATCCAGTCCGGCAACTACACCGAAGACCTAGTGGGTTACGAGACCAAGGCTCCCATCAGAAACGAAGCGGCCAACGGTTTGCAAAACCTGCGTGGCACGCTGGCCATGGCCCGCGGCAATGATCCACATTCTGCCGCCGCGCAGTTCTTCATCAACTTGGCCGACAATCACTCGCTTGACCATAAAGCCCGCACCATGGAGCTGTACGGCTACTGCGTTTTCGGCAAGGTCGTGGAAGGAATGGAGGTGGCCGACGCCATAGGTGACGTCCAAACCCACGAACATGCTGGTTTCGAGAATCTGCCGATCAAGGCAGTCAGGATCAACAGCATCAAGGTCTTGAGCAACTGAGCCCAAGACCACCTGATTCGGAGACGCAGCACCCTTCAAAGTACAGAGCGCTCACACCGACAAGGCGCTCTGCAGCTCCAACGAAGGCAGGCGTAATCAGATAGCCATTAATCACCGCGCATTCTCCCTACCTGCTGCCTGAGGGCATTGCAGTTTTAGGCTAAGATGCCCTTTCAGCATTACCTATTGGGGCGATATGAGCAGGACAAACTCCAACCCACCTTTCCTCGACATGGTTTGGTGGGATGATTTCGAAATCAACATGCAGTTCGAGTTCGGCGCTTGGCGAATGCGCAAGGAGGATATGGTCGCTTTTGCCAAGACCTACGACCCTGAGCCTTTTCATCTGGATGAAAGCGAAAGTCGCAAATTGGGATGGGATGGACTGATCGCATCGGGCCTACAGATCTCAGCAATCTGGCGGCGGCTCAGCAAGGATGCTTTCTGCAAAACCGAAATGGTTATCTCACCCGGCTGGGACAACATACGTTGGACCCATCCTGTTTACCCCGACGATGTATTGCATTCCAAAACGCGTCTATCCGACAAGCGGGAGTTAAATAGCCGGCCGGGCGAAGGGTTGCTGAAGTTAGATAACGACATCCTACGACAAGATGAAAAGAAGGTAGCTTCGTTAGTGTCAAATTGGTTTGTACGAAAACGGGACAGTTAGATCGGGTGAAGGTGCCAAAACCTACTCAGTTTATCTCTCGCTTCCCATCACCCCAAAACTTCCCTCGCAACGCCTTCTTATCCATTTTCCCATAAGCCGTTACCGGGATCGCATCTACTATCGAGACACTTTTCGGTACTTTGTACTTGGCTAGTCGCTCCTTACAGAATCCGATGAACTCCTTTGTGTCAAACTCAGCGTTTGCGACCACAACCGCATGTACCGCTTCTCCCCAGTCGTCGTCCGGTATACCGATCACAGCAACTTGAGAAACTGCAACATGCCCCTGTACAACATTTTCCACTTCCGAACAATAAACATTCATGCCACCGGAAATGATCATGTCCTTCGCACGATCAACTAGAAAGACATGGCCTGCCTCGCGTTGATATCCAAGATCGCCGCTACGTAGCCAATCCTGGAAAAAACTCTCAGCGGTTAGCTCCGGTGCTTCGTAGTAGCCCTGCATAACCAGCGGCGCACGTAGACATAGCTCACCGACCTCACCGTATGGCAGGGTGTTGCCAGAGTCATCCTTAATGCAGACCTCCGCCCCTACTGCGGGCGTCCCGCAGGAACCCAGCAACGATTCGTCCAGATGATCGTGCTTGCTCAGCGCCGTCATCCACATTGGCGCTTCGGTTTGACCGTAGATCTGCAAAAATACTGGACCGAAACAGGCTAAACCTTGCTTCAGACGAACCTGCGTAATCGGCGCTGCGCCATAAACAATTGTGCGAAGACTCGCTAAATCAAAGTCCTCGAAACCAGGCGCATCCAGCAAACGGTAAATCATGGTCGGCACGGCCCACAACCATGTGATTTTCTGTTCGGCTATAGTTTTAAGCGTTGCCTCGGCATCGAAAGCCTGTGCCACCCACGCGCTGCCGCCTTGCAACATCGCCGAGTACATGCAGATCCCGGCAGCATGCGGCAATGGAGTTGTCAGCAATAGACGCTCATCGGCGGCAATCTCAGCTGTAATTATGCCCGATAGCGCCACCGCTGCGATCGTGCCTTGCGTGTGCATTACCCCCTTCGGGCGCCCAGTGGTGCCGCCGGTGTACAGGACCGCTGCTAAGGCATCGGCATCGTGACACAGCTCAGGCACCCGAGAGTCTTCGCCCAGCCAGGAGTCAAAGCTTTCGATTTCGAGATCGTCGCCATCAGCGTCGACGATCTGCGCGCATGCCGTTAACAGACTAGGATCGGGCACTAAGTAAGCCAGTGACGTATGCACTACCAAACCACGTACCTTTGCATGCGTAAAGATGTACTCGACGTCGTCGGCGCTCAGCATCTCGTTCAAGGGTATCTTTACCGCTCCTAACTTCATGATGGCGTAATCCACGACTAGAAACTCGAGACAATTGCGCAGCAGGATGGCCACCCGATCACCTCTGCCAATGCCACGCTTCGCCAGCGCCGCAGCGACGCAACGCGCCTCAGCCTCGAACTGTTTATAGCTCAACGTGCGTTCGGATGACGACAACAATGGTCGATCGCGATAGCGACTACATGCTTGATTCAACAACGCGCTAAAGGACAGTTTAATCTGATTCATCAACTTTGTGCCCGTGATGTGTTTGTACCGGGCACGATTTAAGTTTCAGAGCCTATGTTAACCTCCCTGTAGAGATCAAGATATCGGAGCCACAAAGGCATGCCACGGTTAGACGATGTTAGCGAGGTAGTACGCAAAACACTGTTGGGTTTTCCCTGTTTCGATCAAGACGACGCGCCCTTGGCACTAATGACCAAACCGCTGTCGGAATCCAAGCTTGCATTGGTGACGACAGCCGGGGTGCACCATCGTAATGACGACCTTTTTACCGGCGGCGAACAAACCTTTCGAACATTTGCCAGCAACGCAAGACCCGCTGATATCATCCAGAGTCACACGAGTATCGGTTTCGATCGCGCAGCCTTCATGGAGGATATTAATATCTCAGTACCGCTGGACCGGCTGCGAGAGCTCACCGAACGAGACGTCGTAGATAGCCTTTCCAATAATTTTTACAGCTTCATGGGAGCGCAACGCGATCCGAGTCAAATCGCAAACGAGACGGCTCCGGCATTGGGCGAATTACTCATCGAGGATGGGGTCGATATCGTCTTATTAACGCCGTCTTGACCACTTTGCACTCACACGGTCAGTGTGATCGCACGGGCAATAGAACAAGCCGGCCTGCCGACGACATCGATAGGTTTTGTTAAGGAACATATGCAGCGTGCAAAACCGCCACGAGGATTATGGGTCCCTTTCCCGTTCGGATTCGCGCTCGGCAAGGTGAATGACCCAAAGTTTCAGCACAAAGTGCTGGCCGCAGCTCTCGATCTACTCACAATTGAAACCACGCCGATCCTTAACGAGTTTCCTAAAAACGGCGAACCATCGCCACGCCTGATCCAAGCCACCACCGTACAGGTGAAACAAGTAAACGAAGGCGACGACGCCGCTGATGAGCTCACCGCGCTACGCGCCTATTACGAACGCTGGGTCGATAGGCATGACGGCCGCACCATGGTGGGCTTGAGCGGGATCCCACAACGACGTTTCCGGGGCTTGATCCGCCACCTACAAGCATTCGCAGACGGTAGTCAATCACAATACAAAGAAAGACCGCACGACGTGTCAGAGGCGCGATTCATCAAGCTCGCTTGCGATGATCTGAAGGCCTTCTATCTGGAGGCGAGGATGTGTCAACGCTCAAATGAACGTGACCACGCTCTGCATACCTGGTTCTGGTCGGAAACCGCAATGGGGGCATTGATGTGGAAGATCGCCGCACGCTACAAGGCAGATGGTAACGAACTGGCAGCGTTTGGGATTGCCCGTTAATGCACCGACAGACGCCGAAGGCGACACACCTTGATAATAGTACATAACAGAATAAGCTTTGCAGTTTTCCCGTAGAAAATCTGGGACACGTTCGGGGCATCGACTGTGTTTCTACAAGCACGTGTAGCGCAAAACTTCGCTCCCTCGCAAGACCTCATTCCGCCGCGCTGGCAGCGTATCCGCCATCCGGGCAAAATGCCAGCCGGGACGTTCAAAACAGCATACCAACAATGAAGGCTGAGACCACCCGAAAAGCGTCGACTAATTTCCGGTACTACGATCTGATCGTCGCCGGTTTCGTCACGGTATTGCTTTGCGCAAACCTTATCGGCCCGGCCAAAGTCGCTCTTCTGGAACTGCCCGTTGCACTCCCGTTAATAGGTGCCGCGTTAAGCTTCGGTGCGGGCAACATTTTTTTCCCGATAAGTTACATCTTCAGCGATGTGCTGACCGAGGTATATGGCTATGCACGTGCACGGCGCGTTATCTGGGCAGGCTTTTTAAGCCTTAGTTTTGCTTCGTTCATGGCCTTCGTCATTATTGGCTTACCGGGTGACACTGAGGAGCCATTCAACGCGACGCTGCAGCCTGCGTTAGAAACCGTGTTCGGTAATACTTGGCGCATTGTTCTCGCTTCGATATGCGCCTACTGGGCAGGCGAGTTTTGCAACTCCTATGTGATGGCGAGAATGAAAATTTGGACCAGAGGACAACGTCTGTGGACTCGCACCATTGGTTCCACAATAGTCGGACAGGGCGTGGATAGCCTGATTTTCTACCCTCTTGCGTTCGGTGGGATTTGGTCCGGTCAGACGCTACTTGCGGTAGTACTTTTCAACTGGGCTTTCAAAACTATGGTCGAAGTCATCATGACCCCGGCGACCTATGCGGTGATCGGGTTTTTAAAGATAGCTGAACAACAGGATCATTTCGATACGGATACCGACTTCACACCGTTTTCATTGAAAGATTGAACTCCTATTGAAAGCTTGCACGACAGCGTGTACAAACCAAACGCTATGAAAACCTGCGATTCTTTAGCAGTAAACGTTACCTTGCGAAACACAAGCCTTCGACATTCCATTAGCTAATACATAGCCCTACTAGTTTCCCTCGTTACGCAGGCAGAGAATGATGTTAACGTAGGGCTCTCGTGGAATCTCTCACCAACGATCCCAACAAGCTGAGTAGGCTCATTGCACTGGGTTGTGTCAACGCGATAGGTGCTATTGCGCTTTTGATTACGCCAGGACTGTTGAGTACGATGGTGACCGAACTGGGTTTCTCCAATCAACATGCGGGTTACGTCATTTCAGCCGAGCTGTGGGGCTGGGCGCTCGCCGCGCTGCCAGCGGTCAGCTGGGTGCGTCGTGTCCACTGGCATCGCACGCTTTACGCGTCACTGACCGTTTTGATTATCGTCAACCTGTTCAGCGCCGCCCTTTCAAGCCCCATGCCCTTAGCAGCGGTCCGATTTATCGGCGGATTTACCGGTGGGTCAATACTGGCAATCTCCACCGCGGCCATCTATTTAACGACCCGACCCGACCGAAGTTTTGCGATATTCTTTGCCGTGCAATTGCTAATTGCTTCAATCGGCTTACTGCTACTGCCGCACCTTGTTGCGGCGGCTAGCTTAAGTGTCGCCTTTTTGTTGTTTGCATTCATTCTCGTCGCGCTCGTATTCATCGTTCGCTACTTACCGGAACGCCGCGACACCCAATTGTCTACCCGAAAGGGCGCACGGGAAACGACAGCATTGGGTTGGGCGATGCTCGCGCTATCCGGTGCCTTCGCTTTTGAGTTTGCGATGGTCGGTGTCTGGGCATATCTCGGACGCATGGGTAGTGCGGCAAACCTTCCGGTAGCCACGGTAAGCTTCGCGCTATCCATGGGAATGCTCGCCGGGCTATTTGGTTCCATCGCCGCCGCCACTCTCGATATTCGCCTCGGCCGTCTGCTGCCGCTTAGCGCCGGCGTCGCCTGCTACCTGCTTGCGGTCGTACCATTGCTAGGCAACTACTCCGCCCGCGCGTTCGTTTTTCACGTTTCTCTGTTCGGCTTCGCTTGGTATTTCCTCATTCCGTATATCATGGCGTCGATCGTAAATATCGACTTATCAGGGCGTTTGATCGTACTCACTAACGGCATCATGGGCATGGGGATCGCTGCAGGCCCCGCACTGGGCGCTTACTTACAAACCGCCGGCAGTTTCGCTCCCGTTATATGGATGGGGATCACCTCTATCGGCGTTTCCTACCTGCTCATCTTCAGGCTCGCACTACAACCCGCACGAGAAGCCGTCTAAATCAAAAGCATTTGTGCTAGCGTTAATCTGCTTCCAGATTGGCATCTCGCAATTCCTTGGCAACCGACAGATAGTAATTGCGTGTCGGCGCGTTGACGGTTTCATCAGCGAGCGCTGTCATCGACGCGATTTTTGCCGCGATCGCTGCATCCGTATGACTGCCAAGTGCAATCAGGTAATCCGCCAAACGTAGCACCCAGACGTGGTCACCGTCCGCTGTTGCCTGATTTAGTTGTTTCACCAACGCTTCTTCACCGCCTGCCAGCTTCGCGATCCGTGCAGCCTCCTGCGACGGGGACAGATTCGATAGATTCGTCGGATTGCCATCGAACCATCCCAGCGAGCCCGTAAAAACTGCACGAACCGCTGTGTCGATGCGCCCATAAAACTCGGTCAGATAAGAACGGTTGGCCAAATACGACGGCAATTTGACGTAATCTACCAACTCATCCGGCGTCAGTCCTTTATCCATACCCTCCTTAGTTTTATCGTGCACGAATCGAATCGCATCACGGTAATCAAGCAAAGCTTGGTGCACCTCGTCCACGCCGACGATCGGGCTAGTATGTCCAGGAACCAACACCGCAGCAGGTTCATTGGACATCTTGTCTAAACTTTCGATCCAGGGAATCAAATTGCGATGCGGGGTCCCACGGATCGCGTAAAGATTCGGAAAAGACTGATAAAAATTATCCCCTGTGAACAACACTTTCTGCGTTGGTAGCCATACGTATAACTGATCGTCCGTTTCTCCCGGTGCCTTAACTAGTTCGATGTCGACACCCGAGATGGTGACCTTCAAGCGTTCGTCATCAAACGGCTTCGTCGGCTCCAAAGAACCCTGGCCAAATCCCTTCATTGGCTGTACCGCAGGTCCGGCACCTATATTTATCCGTTCGGTATGCGGTTTCAGTTTGCGTCCGAACTGCCGCATGCCTCGTTTACGCGAGTTAGGGCTGGTGGCAACATCAACACGGTCGATGGATAGATTACTGCGTGCGTATATTTCCGGATTATCATCACGCGCGAACATCTTCGCCCCGCCAACATGATCGATATGTCCGTGGGTGTAGATAATTGCTTTCACTGGCTTATCACTGATCTTGCGAAACGCCGAAGCCAGAATTTCAGCAGAAGCCAGCGCCGGCAGCGTATCGACGATAATGACGCCATCGTTGCCGACTATCATCGTGCTATTCGAACCCGCGAAACCGACACCAACATAAACGCCAGGCGCAACCTCATGGATCTTCTTTTCGAACTGTGCGTTGTGCGCGCGTAAGCGTTCTTTAGGCGTCAGCGTAGCCGTCGGCTTGACCGACGTTTCTGCCGCCACACACACAGCAAGCGTAACGCCCGCAACATAAATAAGACTGCGTGTAATTCCGTTCATTCTTATGCTCCTCACCTTGCTCCCCATAGAGACAATTTAACCCGCTTCCCAGTTCGGGTCCCGCTTCTCAAGGAAAGCGGTGAATCCCTCTTGGGCGTCATCAGTCTCTGCCAAGCGTGCGATCATCGGTTGCGCGTACTTAAAACGTTCTTCTAAGCTCATATTTTGCATCGCCTGAAATGCCTCTTTACCGAGCTGCAAGGCAACCGGAGAATTTGCTAAGATTTTATCCAACAAATTCTCGAGTACGGCGTCTAATTGATCGGAGGCCACGACCTGATTGACAATACCGAATTCTTGAGCCTGTCTCGCTGTCAGCGGCTCTGCGGTAAACGCCATTTCCTTAAGCTTCCGTAACGGGATCTGCGGCAACAGGACACACAAAATCATCATCGGGAACACGCCTATTTTTGCTTCCGGGGTAGCGAACTTCGCGTGATCGGCCGCGACGACTAGATCGCACATGCAAACAAGGCCCATACCGCCACCCATCGCGTGGCCATTGACTCTAGCTATCAACGGCTTGTGACAACGTTCGACGACACGGAACATCTCAATCATCGGATGATCTTTATCTTCGGCGGCAAAAACAACTTTGGCGTCCTCTCCTGCATCCTTGATATCCGCCCCAGCACAAAAGGCTTTATCACCTGAGCCCGTCAACACGACCGCGCGCACTTCGGCATCGGATTCAGCATCTAGCAACGCCTTCCCGATACCAGTCAGAACTTCATCGTTCATCGCGTTACGCCGCTCGGGACGATTAATTGTCACCCACAAAACTCGGCGGCGTTTTTCAACAAGAATTTCACTCATGACGGTGGCCTCTCTGCCTTTCCATGATTATTCACGCATAACCATGCGGCGTGTACTCAGCGCCCTCAGCAAGAATGCCCTTGTCCGGCACGTGGTTGACCTCCAACCTAATACCGTCAGGATCCTCAAACAGCACCGAATAATAGCCTGGCACCCAAAGACCACTTTCCGGTCTATGCACCACTTTCACGTGATTTGCCACAAGGTAAGCGTAGACTTCGTCGACTTCTATCCGGCTGCGTGCACGGAAACAGACGTGATGTAACCCCACCCGCTGCTGTTCGAAACGCTGCTCGCGAAACTCCGCGCTTGCTTGGCCGATGGCTACACCGGTCCTGCCACCGACGTAGTAGAGATACTTCTCGGTCCGGTAAATTTCCTTTAAGCCGAAAAACTCGCAAAGGCCTGAATAAAAGATAGCGCTTTTAGCAAAATTACGCACCATAAGATGAATATGTGCAACTCCATTTATCTCCATAATTCGTTTGCGTTTCTATGCTAGACTTCCCAACACTTTCGCCGTCTCAGCCAGCATTGGGTTTCTGCTGGCACCGAATACTTCCCGTAGGGAACTTCGGATATTCTCTTCATCATGCCAATCGGATACTGCTTCCTTGTAGGAAGGCCGAGCCTGCAAACGTTCCCAGTAAGCGGCTAGCTGTGGCAACGCGTCTTCGAAAAAAATATCATCGAGACGCACATCTTGCATCCGATGGAAGCAGGCCATCATGGTAACGTCGCTTATCGAAAAATCACCGAGCAGCCAGGGCCCACCGAATTCCTCGAGCTGTTGATTGACCTGCAGTAAACCTTTACAGAGTTGCTCGAGCACCATCGCCAGCAGGCCAGGCGGAAACTTAGCGCCGTATTTGCGCATTTGAACGAATACTTCGGCGCGCGACCGCAATGGGTGCTTAGCCATATTCTTTTCGACCACTTTTAGGGGCTGCCTTTGCAAACAATGCGCGAGCAGCGGCATCGAGATGGCCGGAATCGCCGTGCCAAATGTCGTCCCGAAAGGAACATCCTCTTTCAGCATCGCTGCATCAAACCATAATCGTGCAGCATCTTCGCGCTGTTCATCACTCGGCCACAACCGTACACCACTGTCGGGATACTGTTCGTCAATGTACTTTACGATCCTATGGGCGTCATAGACCGGTTCGCCGTTATGTACGAGGGTCGGCACTATGCCCTTGGGGTTTACATTAAGATAATCGGGCGACAGGTTTTGGCAATCCGAATTGATGTCACAGATCATTATCACATTCGATTTATACGAGAGTGCTTTTTCGCAAAGACCGATTCGTGCTTTCTGCGAGCACAGCGATTCGTCGTAATGATAGAGTTCTAGTTCTTGCTCGTACGCGACGGACATTTTTCTCTCCTAAGTTCAAACGCAGCCATTCGTAGGTGCAGGCGTCAGTCTACGACTAATTGAAATTCCGGCCTTCGCGAGCTTAAGCGCTGAGCATCAAAGATGCCGGAAACACTGGAACATTTACTTACTTCCTACAGAGATCGTGGTTACTCTCCCTATTAAATCGCACGATACAGTTCATTTTGACTTCCCGGTCAGCGCCCCTTGAACTTCGGCTTGCGCTTTTCGCGGAAGGCACGTTGGCCTTCCTGATAGTCCTCGCTTTCGAAACAAGCGTTGACCAAATCATCAACCTTGGCGAGATCCCGACTTGAAGGCTCCTGCTCCAGAGCTTGCGCCGCAGCCTTAGCCGCGCACACGGTCAGCGGCGCGTTGGCGGCGATCTGGTCCACGTAGTCTGTCACTTGGCGTTCGAGTTTCTCGTCCTCGACGACAAAGTTGATCAACCCAATGTCATAGGCTTCCTTAGCCTCGAACAAACGACCAGTAAAAAGCATATCGCGCGCGGTCGAGGGTCCAACCAAGGCGCTCAACTTGGCCACCCCTCTATACTCGTACCCAAGCCCCAACTTCGCCGCCGGTATACCGAACTTCGACCCCGGCGTCGCGAACCGCACGTCAGCACCTGTTGCCACCATCAAACCACCACCGATGCAGTAACCTCGGATCATAGCGACCACGGGTTTGCTGAATGTTTCCAGCTGATGCATGGTGTGGCCCGCAACTTTTCCGTAGTCGGCCTTTTGCTCCACAGAGTTGCGCTTCTCCGAGAACTCGCTGATGTCCGCACCGGAGATGAACGATTTCTCTCCCGCCCCCTTCAATACGACCACGCGGACGTCTGGGTCACTTTCGTAATTCTCCAGCGCCTGGCCTAGCCCCTGCCACATCTCCAACGACAGCGCGTTATGGCGAGAAGGGCGATTGAAGGTAATCCAACCGATTTGATTCTCGACTACGCCCAATATCTTGTCGGTTTCCAATTTCATGCAATGGTCCCTGCATTTCGCATTTCCTCTATTTGCTCGCTGCTGTAACCGAACTCGTGGAGCACCGCATCACTGTGCGCCCCAGGATCCGGCCCTGCATGCTCGAGCGCCGGCGGCGCAGAACAAGCGCTTAAATTTATCGGCGATCGAACCAAGTTTAGCTTGCCGAGATCCGGATGTTCTACGCTACGGGTCATCCCGAGTTCCTTAACCTGCACATCCTCGAACGCCTGGCCAATATCATTTATCGGTCCGCACGGAACATCCGCTGAGTTAAGCCGGTTGACAAGCTCCTCACAAGAGAGTTTGCGAGTGAGCGCGTTGATCTCAGCACGGAGCTGATCGCGTCTAGCCGCACGTTCACTGCCCGAAGCGTAGTCCGGGTTGTCGGCGATCTCGGTTGCCATTAGGCACTTACACATATCAAAAAACATTTTGTTGCTGGGCGCTGCAATGTTGACGAAACCATCACTGGCCTCGAACCCCCCCATCGGGCTCAGGGTCGGATGATTGTTACCTTGCTGACCAGCTACTTCACCACTCATAGTGTACCGGGCTCCCTGAAAATCTAATTTACACAACATCGACTCCAGTAATGAGGTATGCACCCATTGTCCCTCACCGGTTTGTTCACGTTGCAACAATGCCAAGAGAATCCCTTGCCCTAAAAACATTCCCGCAGCGGTATCACTGACTGCAATTCCCACCCGCATAGGTCCGCGCCCCGGTTCACCGGTTACCGACATAAGACCGCTAATGCCTTGAATGATCTGATCGACCGCCGGTCTTTTCAGGTAAGGACCTGATTGCCCAAAACCGGAAATACTACCGTAGATAATGCGCGGATTTACGGCTCGCACCGCTTCATAATCGACGCCTAAGCGACGTTTCACATCAGGGCGAAAGTTCTCGACGACGATGTCCGCCTGGCGCGCCAGATGGAGAAACAAGTCGCGTCCCGCTGGTTGCTTTAGATCGATCGCCAGGCCGCGTTTGTTACGATGTAGATTCTGCTGATCAGAACCCCGCCGGTCACCGACGATGGAAGCGGTGGCATTGGCAGTATTCGGCGGTGCCTCTATGCGGATGACGTTGGCACCCCAGTCGGCCAACAGACGGACCGCCGTTGGCCCGGCTCGTGCAATCGTCAGGTCAAGTACCGTGTAAGACGCTAACGGTAACGTACTCACTTGTTTTTCTTGGCGTCCACTTCCGCGAAGACTTCGTCGGCAGCGCGCATGCTTCCGACCGCCACCGGCCAACCACCATAATGAGCTAGATGAATTATCATCTCGCGGATCTGTTCCCGGGAGACCCCGGTATTCAACGCACCACGGAGATGGATTTTGAATTCCTCAGAACGGCCAAGCGCGATCAATGCTGCCAAGGTAATCATGGAGCGCTCGCGCAACTCGAGACCGGGACGACTCCAGACATCGCCGAAAACATTACCTACGGTAACAGCATAAAAGTCTTCGCCGAGCGGGCTTTTTCGCACGTCTGGCCGCCGTCCGAAATATTGTTCAAGAAGATCTTCACCACGCTTTACGCGTTCTGCATCTGACATTGCCGGGTCTCCCTAATAGCTGACAGTGTCCGCGGGCTCTTCAATCACGCGATTTTCTATCTCACCGATACCTGAAATCGATACTTTGACCACGTCACCCGATTTCATATAACCCTTCGGGTCCATGAAGTGCCCGACGCCATCAGGCGTCCCGGTCGGAATCACGTCGCCTGCCTCCAGCGTGAACGCAGTGGAAAGATGTTCGATCACCCAGGGAACATCGAAAATGAAATCGTCGGTGTTGGCCTTCTGGCGGGTTTCACCATTCACCGTCACTTCGAGCTCGAGAACATGCGGATCGGTCAGTTCATCGCTGGTGACGATAACCGGACCCATTGGGCAATGGGTATCCCAGGACTTACCCATCGTGTGCGGATAAACCGGCTTAGCCATTTGCCAATCGCGGATACTGACATCATTGACGATGGTGTAGCCCGCTACCACTTGGAACGCGTCCTCGCGCGGTACACGCCGACAGCGCTTGCCGACCACTATTGCCAATTCACCCTCATAGTCTAGCTGGTCCGATTCGGCCGGTTTGTGGATGGGATCATAAGGTCCGTTCGAGGACAGGGATTGTTTATTGAACACCAGGGGCACCGGCGGGGGGTCTATCTTGTTTTCTGCAGCGTGGCCAGCGTAGTTCAAGCCAATTGCGAGGATTTTCGGCGGGCGCAGAATCGGCGCCTCGAGCCTGACTTCGCTAAAGGCAATGCGGCCTTTACCGCTCTGAACCCCGGCTTTTGCCTTGGCCATAGCCTCCTCACCGGATTCAAGAAAGACGACCATTTCGGTGGGTAAATCCGGCGCTGCCACGGAAAAATCTACGACTTCTTCATCGATCTGCGCACCGATGCGGGTCTTCCCGCCTTGGGTAAAGGTAAGCAATCTCACGTTTTCCTCCCCGGAAAGCTCTTGTATCCACCCAGCTTATCACTATTTTCTGCCGGCTTTGGCCAGCGAATTTACGCTCGCCAGTTTAGACATTTGCCAGCCACGACAAGCACAAAATCAGCTCCCCGACGGCAGCCATCGGTTGGTGCGGACCAATGGCTAGCTACATGACAGCTCGCAGTTCATTCGACCGTCAGACACTGGTGCAATATCAACCCATGTGGTCGGTGGTAAGCTTTTCGCGTTGCGTAGACAACCCTTATCCAACAGCCGACGGGGCGTGATATGTTCGAATGGTTTAGTAGTCAGGTCTCGTATGCGCGGCCGAGAGTTCTTAGTCAGTCAGTAGCGGAAACTAGAACCGACGGAGGGGAAGTACTCGACTGACCCGACTGCTACCGCTCCTGCTCAACTAATTCCTCAATCACCTTGATGAGGTTTTCATAACCACCGGCAAGTGTCGCCGAAGTTCTGTACTTGCCGTTGATTATCACTGAAGGCGTTCCCTCCACGCCGTACCTACCCTGCATTTGTAGCGACTTACCGATCAAAACTTCGACACCGGAAGAGTTCCATACTTTTCTGAACTCAGCGTTTGCCACACCATGGGAGGCAAAAAATGCCATTAGCGCATCGTCGCTATCGAGCTTTAGTTTATCTTTGTGAATAGCTTCGAAAATCGGCCGGTGAAGTTTCGCTTCGACGCCTAGCTGCTGCGCAGCATAAAAGGCGCGCGCATGCACTTCCCAACTCTTTCGTGACACTGCTGGCATACGGCGTACTACAACTCCCGAAGGTGCGGACTCCAGTTACTTTTCCATGAACGGCAAAAACTTCCAGCAATGGCCGCAGCCGTACCAGAAAACATCGACCAGTTCTATCTGGCCGGGAGTCTGCGTGGGTTGCGGTGGCTCTAAAAGCAAATAACCAGGGTCGGCTGCGCCTGTATTGCCCTCGAACACACCAAATGTAACTATCAGTAGAACGATTGCTTTTGTCGGTATCTTCCGCGATTTGGTCTGTTTCATTTTGCCACCCTCTGTTCAACTTATGTTAGGCAACGCCCACACTCAAACCAACTTACGGTTCTTTATGCGCCTCATCTACAATGCTGACAGCGAGACCCATTCAGATGAGCAATAATACAACAAGCGAACTGATCGAAGATCATGCATTGGAACCGGTACCCAATCGCGAGCGGCGTGGCTGGTTAGATATCAGCTGGAACACCGCTGGGATCGTCACGACCCTGGCCTCGCTGTTCGCTGGCGCGCTGGTCACTTTTATTGGTGGACTAACAATCGGGCTGCTGGCAGGCGGTACGGTCGCGGTTTTCGGCATGCTGTTAGGCTGGGGGCTGGGCCACATTGCCTACAGCACCGGGTTATCCAGCACTGTCATGTCACGCCATTACGGCTTTGGCATTAAAGGCTCGATACTGGGCTCCTCGATTTTCGGTTTTATGATCATCGGCATTATCGGTGTCGAGAACATCCTGCTCTATAAAGGGTTCTTGTTTTACTTTTCTGCTGCCGACACTCTGGCTACTCGTATATTCATCTATACAGCCCTGACGCTGATGTGGGTCTTACTAACCGCTTACGGGTTCTCTTCCGTCACTCGCTTCTCCTCCGTAATGCTGCTTGCGTTTCTCGGCGTGCTGGTCTACATGATGTTTGTAATAATTTCTCAGTCGGATTATTCCTGGAACATTGTATTTAGCTTCGACAGCCAGTTTCCGCATGCAACGCTGGAAAAGTTCGACGCCACAACTGACAGCGGCAAGTTCATCGCCTGCGTTAATCTGCTGATGGGCACTGCCGGAGCTCTCGCTTTCGTCGATGCCGATCTCGGGCGCTATGCTCGTAGTTCGCGCGATATCGCCATCGCTGCACTCATTGGTAACGTCTTTCTTGATATCGTGATGGTTTTACTCGGCGGCGTAATTATTTTTGCTGGCATGCCGGCCTTGATCGAGCATTACATTAGTGTCGCCGGACTTACCGAAGCTGCAGCGAAAGAATCGGCTCTGGAAAGTCCCGACGCGATCGCCGCTGCCTTTATCGTTTTTGGTGGCGGCGTGGGCGCATTCCTGATGGTCGCTGCCCAAGCCAAGGCACAAGTACTGAACACCTACAGCGGTGCGTTATCACTAGCCAACCTCGCTGACGTTGGCTTGTCTTGGCGCCCAGGGCGTTTCCATTTTGTAGTGCTAGCGAACCTGCTCTCACTGCTTTTTCTCTACCGAGATTTACTCGAGTGGTATTTCGATTTCCTGGTGAGCCTGGGGATCCTGACGACCTGTCTTGCCAGTGTAATGTTGTCCGATTACTTCGTGCTAAAGCGATCCGACCGTTCGAAAGCCGTAAAGACAAATGAGCAAGTGAATTGGGCGGGTGTGGGAGCAACAACCCTCGGATTCTTGCTTGCTCATTACGCACTCGATGAGTGGATCAGACTTGAAGCGTTGACTGGGTTTGTTGTTACGTTTTTTGTGTATCCATTGTTGCGCAAGTTAGAGAATCGTGTGTAGTTCTGGCAGCCGGTTTTTTGCATGGCGCCGAGGTGCGTTCCGACTATCTCACCCCTATCCCGAAAATGAAAACGACCCTTTCTATATTTTTATAACTCTGAGGCGCACCATGTTCAGGCTCATCGGTTTCGTGACTATGTAATGAGTAGTATTTATCGCATGCGAGATTATGCCATTGTAACGAGTCTTTCCGACGCCTCCGTAATTTAGACCCACAGGCAACGACCGGATCGACAATCTAATTCTATGCGAGAGATAATTCCACATTGTCCAGGTACGCTTGCTTGAAACAGCACCTAAGAACCAAGGAAAACGCCTGACACTGCTCAGACCCGAGATTGAGTCGCTGGAACAAAATGCGATTACCAGCTTGGCTTTTCCACGCATGAGTGATCCCGACATCATTCCGTT
>CAZBOQ010000309.1:0-2378 GCA_964493555.1 uncultured Gammaproteobacteria bacterium
CCATCGGTAAGATTTACCGCGTTACTCGTGCCAACGATAACGAAGTAGCTCAACAACACATAAAACCAACCGAGGTCGATCGCGACCGCTTTGACAAACGGCAGGATAAGCTGCGTTTCAGTGGCTCCGGAGGCTGTTAGATACAAAACTATCGCTGCGCCGAACCCGATCAATGATTGCAAAAGGAACTTATGTCTTGCCTTCAGACCGCTGGTGTCTTTACGAACGATTTTTGTGTAATCATCCAACCAACCAACCGCACCGAACAACAAAGTAACCACCAATGCTATCCACACGAAACGATTGGTGAGATCCGACCACAGCAATGTACTCAAAAGTATGGAAACCAGGATCAATAGACCACCCATGGTGGGCGTACCTGCTTTGACACGATGGCTTTCCGGCCCGTCGGTGCGGATGTTTTGCCCAATCTGCAAGCGACTTAAGCTATTGATCACATACGGTCCAACCAGCAGAGCAATCAGTAGAGCGGTAAGCACTCCCAAGATAGTGCGCAGAGTCAAGTACTGAAATACATTGAACCCACTGTGTAGCAGGGTCAGCTTTTCGGCAAGCATCAGCAACATCGTCCCGTCCCCGTCATCGCACGAGCGAGTCGACGACACGTTCCAAGCGCATCGCTCGCGAGCCCTTAACCAAAAGCGTAACCCTATCGGTTAGATCTACTTTAAGAGTTTCGATAAGACTATTTACGTCAGTGAACACATTCTGCTCGCGATCAAAATTGCCGGCGGCGGCGGCGGCGAAGTCTCCCAGGGTAAATAACCTTGAGATACTCGAGCGAGCAAGCATCCGCCCTGCTTGCTGATGTAAAGCCAGCGCCTCGGCCCCGAGCTCGCCCATGTCACCGAGCACCAGCCAACGTTCGCCTGGCAATTCTTCTAAGGCCTCGACCGCTGTGGCCAACGAAAAAGGGTTGGCATTATAGGTATCGTCGATCAGAAAACATCCAGCCAGCCCACGCTTAAGCTGTAAACGACCGGCTATGGGACGCATACGTTCCAAACCTACACGACAACTTTCAAGTTCCAGCCCCAGCGCGTGGGCGCACGCAGTCGCAGCAAGCGCATTCGAAACGTTGTGGCGCCCGAGCAGGTTCAGACCAAGTTCCGCGGAATCATTGCCAATATGCAAGCGCATGCGCCTCACTCGGCTTTCATCAGGCCCCAAGTCCTCCGCCGAAACATCCGCATCACCTTTCAAGGAAAAACTCAAAACCGGCCGTCCATGTGCCGTTTGTCGCCAGGAATCAGCGAATGAATCATCGGAATTCACAACCGCTATGCCGTCCGTATCAAGCCCTGCGAATAGTTCTCCCTTGGCCCGAGCGACCCCTTCCAATGATCCGAAACCCTCAAGATGCGCTTGCGCTGCCAACGTGACCGCACCGACGTTTGGCTTCGAGATTTCCGCCAGCCAAGCAATCTCTCCGGGGTGGTTTGCACCCATCTCCAACACCGCGTAGTCGTGATCGGCGTTCAGACGAAACAGAGTCAGCGGGACGCCGATATCATTATTCAAGTTGCCGCTGGTCGCCAGTACGGAGCCACGCGTTCCAAGGATCGACGCAAGCATTTCCTTGGTCGTAGTCTTGCCATTGCTACCAGTGATAGCGACTAATGGGGATGTAAAGCTCCCTCGCCAACACGAAGCAAGCCGCCCTAACGATTTACGCGTGCTGCCGACTACCAATAGCGGTATCGGCGCATCGAGATGACGCTCGACCATCGCCGCTTTCGCACCGCCGGCGATCGCCCTACCCAGCAGGTCGTGACCGTCGTAATTCTCACCCTTAAGCGCAACGAAGAGTTCACCTCCTTTAAGCGTACGAGTATCAGTGCTACAGCCGACGAACTCGATATCTTCCCCGTGTAACGCTGCGTGCACCGGTATGGCGGCCTCCGACAATCGCATCGTGATCATTTTCGCCTCCGAGCCAAAGCATTTTGCACGCACGCTTGATCGCTCAGCGGCAAACGGACACCGCCAACATCCTGATAAGTCTCATGCCCCTTGCCTGCCACCAGCACAATGTCCTCGGGCATTGCCGCGTTGATCGCCCTAGCGACGGCCCTCGCACGCTCTAGCTCTACAGCAATCACCGCTCTGTTTTGCGTACCACTTAGTATGTCTTCGATGATGGTTTCTGGGGCTTCGCCACGAGGGTTATCGTTAGTTAAAATGACATAATCCGTGAGGGCCTCAGCAATTTCACCCATCAAAGCCCGTTTGCCGGTGTCACGATCCCCTCCGCAACCAAATACGCACCACAGATCTCCATCGCATATGGAGCGCAGTGCGAGTAGCACGTGGCGAAGTGCTTCTGGTGTATGCGCGTAGTCGACGATTACTTCCGG
>CAZBOQ010000310.1:0-25537 GCA_964493555.1 uncultured Gammaproteobacteria bacterium
AAACTTCTTCATAACCTCTCCCATTTCCGTTGCGCTCAAAATAACGGGTTCACCCACTTGCAGCGCAATCCAATATTGTTTAGCTAATTCCTCCACCCAGCGAGCAAGCTCCACAGCCTCTTCCAGATCGCGGCCGAAACTTAGCTGACCGTGATTGGCGAGCAGACAGGCTTTCCGCCGTTGTAATGCGTCAAGCACGTAACCGGCCAATACCGGGCTACCAAATGTTGCATAGGGCGCACAACGAATCGAATCGCCGCCAGCGACCGCTACCATGTAATGGAAAGCTGGGATTTCGCGATGCACGGAAGCCAGAGCGGTTGCGTATGGAGAATGCAAGTGCACTATCGCCTGTGCCTCTCCGCGTTCGGCGTAAATCGCACTGTGGAAAAACCATTCGCTGGACGGTTTCAAATCCCCACTAATCAAACTGCCGTCTAGACCAAGCTCAGCGATACCGTCACGCGTCAACTTTTGTGGATGGACCCCAGTTGGCGTGATCAGATAATGATCACCAAATCGAATACTTACATTACCGGAGGTTCCAAGATTTAAGCCCAGCATCTCGAGCCGACGCGAGGCTTCGACGATGAAAAAACGAGGATCGCTAGTTGCCGCTGCCATCGTTGCACATTCGCAAATATCAGCCGAGAAATATCTGATAGGCGGGATTCTCCGTCTCGTCCCAAAACGGCATCCCGAGTTTTCCAAGCATGCCCTCCACCTCAGCTCGTTCGGCGTCCGGCACTTGGATCCCGGCAAGCACACGGCCGTATGCTGCACCGTGGTTTCGATAATGAAATAAGCTAATATTCCACCGGCCGCCTAGCTCTGCCAGAAAATGCGGCAGTGCGCCCGGCCGCTCGGGAAATTCAAAACGATAAATAACCTCATTCATAACCGCACCGGTTTGACCGCCAACCATGTAACGGATATGCAACTTAGCCATCTCGTTATCAGAAATATCGACAACGCTGTAGCCTTTAGCGTCCAACTGTTCTAGAAGGGTGTACCTGTCTTCGGCGCCCCGGCGCAACTTCACGCCAACGAACACCTGCGCGTCAGCGCTATTGGCATAGCGGTAATTGAATTCAGTGATCTGGCGCGCACCCAAAGCGCGGCACAACGCTTCGAAGCTACCCGGTCGTTCGGGGATTGTCACAGCCAGCAATGCCTCACGCTGCTCGCCCAATTCTGCCAGCTCAGCAATGTGGCGCAGTCGATCAAAATTGACATTTGCGCCACTGCAGATCGCAACCATATTTTTCCCGCTCAGCGCCTGCTGCACCACGTATTGCTTCAAACCCGCTAGTGCAAGGGCGCCGGCAGGTTCTAGCACCGAGCGGGTGTCCTCAAAAGTATCTTTAATCGCGGCGCATATCTCATCAGTCGTGACCAGCAACACTTCATCGACGCACTCCCGGGCCACCCGGAAGGTCTCCTCGCCCACCTGCCGGACCGCCGCGCCATCAGCAAAGATCCCAACCTGTTCGAGGACTACGCGTTCACCAGACTCCAGCGCTGTATACATGGTCGGCGCCTCGTCATGCTCAACCCCGATAATCTTTACGCTCGGTGAAATTTGTTTCACATAAGCACCGACCCCGGCAATCAACCCACCGCCACCCACTGGTACGAAAATCGCCTCCAATTTACTCTGGTATTGGCGCAGTATTTCCATCGCCACAGTGCCTTGTCCAGCGATGACCAAGGGATGGTCAAATGGCGGCACCGCTATCATACTGCGCCTCTGTGCGAGCTTGTCTGCATGCACAGCCGCCTCATTGTAGGAATTTCCGTGTGTGATAATTTCCGCGCCCAGCCGCCGCACCGCCTCCACTTTTATAGGCGGTGTCGTTTTCGGCATGACAATCAATGCTTTGATGCCGAGATGACGAGCAGCCAAGGCAACACCCTGGGCGTGATTCCCGGCCGAGGCTGCGATCACGCCGCGTTCACGTTGTTCAGGCGTCAACGCCGCGATCAGATTGTAGGCACCGCGCACCTTGTACGAGAATACCGATTGTAAGTCTTCGCGTTTCAACCAGATCTCGTTGCCGAAACGCCGCGACAGCTCCGGTGCGTAGTCCAACGGCGTCTCCTGGGCAACGTCGTATACCCGTGCTTGCAAAATTAGCTTTAGATACTCATCGAACATAGGTTTAAGATAACACCTCAATTACCAACAAAGAACGTGTAACAACCCAGCCAGAGGTTTATACAACGATGGACCAGGACGCCAAGAAGCGGATCGCGGCATTAGCTGCGCTCGAGTTCTTACAGCCCGGCATTATTGTGGGTGTTGGTACGGGCAGCACAGTGAATTACTTTATTGATGCCCTAGCCGACTGGCGGGGACGCATCGAGGGTGCGGTATCCAGCTCCAAGGCCAGCACCGAACGGCTTGATAGCCTCGGAATTCCGGTTCTTGATCCCAATAACACTGGTGATATTCCTCTTTATGTCGACGGCGCCGACGAAGCGACGCGACACCTACATTTGATCAAAGGCGGTGGTGGCGCGCTGACGCGGGAGAAAATCGTTGCCTCCGGGAGCCGCAAGTTTATCTGTATCACAGATGACAGCAAGATTGTCGATGTACTCGGGGACTTTCCGTTACCGGTCGAAGTATTACCCATGGCGCGCAGCCTCGTTGGCCGGGCGCTGGCAAAGCTAGGCGGCCGCCCCGAGTTGCGGGCAGGATTCACCACCGACAACGGCAATGTTATTCTCGACGTCCATGGTCTGCGGATCGTGGAACCGGTGAAAATGGAAACAGAGATCAACCAGTTACCTGGTGTGGTTTCCAATGGCATCTTCGCCCAGCGCCGCGCCGATATACTGTTAATCGGCGGCGAGCAAGGGGTAGAGACTCTCCGTTAGCGTGCCTACGAAAGTGTCGCGTCCTGATCTTCCTCGGCCTGGCTCTCCGGCTTGACACGCCGCGCGACGAGCAGACCGACCTCAAAGAGGACCCACATCGGTACCGCCAATAAGATCTGAGAGATCACGTCTGGCGGAGTCAGCAGCATGCCGATCGTAAACGCACTGACAATGATGTACGGCCGCAACGCTTGCAGACGTTCTACTGACATCATTCCGAGTTTCACCAACAACACCACCACAACCGGCACTTCGAAGGCGAGCCCAAAGGCAAGAAACAGTTTCAAAACAAAATCGAGATAACGGCTGATATCGGTCATCACTGTTACGCCCTCCGGGGCGGCCTCGGTGAAAAATCCGAATACCAACGGAAAGACTGCGAAGTAGGCGAACAATATCCCGGCATAAAAAAGCAGCGTACTCGAGACCAACAACGGCAACACCAAACGCCGTTCGTTCCGGTATAGGCCCGGCGCTATGAACGCCCAGCCCTGGTGAAAGAGGTAAGGGACTGAAATCGTTACGGCTACCATAATGGTCAGTTTGAACGGTGCGAGGAATGGTGAGGCGACCTCGGTGGCGATCATCGAAGTGCCTTCCGGTAGATGCTTCGACAACGGCTGGGCAAGAAAGCTATAAATGTCGTTAGCGAAATAAAATAGCATTAAGAAAAACGCAAGGATACAAACAATACTCTTCAGCAAGCGTTCGCGAAGCTCGACCAGATGCGAAATAAAAGACTGTTCCTTGTCCTCGTTCTCTACGTCTGCATCCTGATCATGTACGGCTCCCTCAGCCATCTGCGTCGGCCGTCGGTTCTGCCGGCTTGTTTGGCGACTCCGCAACCACTGGATTACCCCTGGGCGTGGCTTGAGGATCTACGATATCGCGAAGATCGGGCAATTCCACATTCTCGCGTAGGGTTTTAAGCTCCGACATCTCGACTTCGCGCTCCAACTCCATGCGAAAATTTAGTGCTAACCGTCGAATCTTCCCAATCCACAAGCCGGTAGTACGCGCCAACGCCGGCAATCGTTCCGGCCCAACCACAATTAGCGCAACCATGCTGATCAACGCCAATTCAAGAAACCCAACATCAAACACTAAATAGTCCTATTTTTCCAAAGACCAAAATGGCCTCAAGACGACTTGTCAGTGTCCTGAACTTCCCCGTCTATAACTCGGCCTTCAGAATCTGATGGCTTTTCAGTTTCGTCGGCTTCATTGAGCGCGCCGCGAAAGCCCTTGATAGCCGCGCCTAAATCCGGTCCGAGATTCTTGAGCTTGCGGCTGCCGAACAGCAGCACGACGATCACCGCTATTACTATCAATTGTGTAATGCTCAAACCCATAACAATATCCTCTGCTAACTGTATACAGTTTACCCTTGCGACTCACGTAGCCTTCGCGCTGCGTGCTGCCTTCTCCGTAATACCGGAAGTCCCGAAACGCCGTTCCAGCTCTGCAAGCACCTGCGCGGGTTGCACACCCTGCTGCACCAGCATCACTAGGCAATGGAACCATAGATCGGCAGTCTCGCGAACGATTTCGTCCGGGTCGCCACCCTTAGCTGCCAATATTGTCTCGGTCGCTTCTTCACCGAGTTTCTTAAGTACGGTGTCAATTCCCTTCTCATTCAGCGAGGCGACGTAGGATAATGCTGGATCGGCGCTACTACGCTCAGCAATCACCTGTGCAAGCCGGTCCAACACATCGGTCATCGCCGTCAGCCCTCCTCGAAAAGCTAGTATTAGCCTACCGGTAAATTTCCTCCGGTGCCTTCAACACCGGATCGATTGCCGCCCAGTCGCCATCCTGAAAAGCGTTGAAAAAACAGCTATGACGTCCCGTGTGACACGCAATCCCACCGCGTTGTTCAACGCTAAGTAAAACAGCGTCGTTATCGCAATCCAAACGAACATCCACGACCTTTTGCACGTGCCCCGACTGTTCACCCTTGCGCCAAAGCGCCGCACGCGAGCGCGACCAGTAAAAGGCTTCGCGTTCATTTACAGTTCTAGCCAGAGCTTCACGATTCATCCATGCGAGCATTAAAACCCGACCGGATTGCGCTTCCTGCGCTATCGCAGGAACCAAGCCCTCTTTATTCCAAGATACCTTCTCGAGCCATAGATCGTTCATATCGCTATGGTATCAGCATGATGTAGTAGGCGCAGACCGTGTTGACGAAGCTCAAGCATGTTGCATGCGGATCGGAATCCCTGCGGCGCGCATGTATTGCTTAGCTT
Organism: uncultured Gammaproteobacteria bacterium; assembly: GCA_964493555.1. GTDB lineage: Bacteria > Pseudomonadota > Gammaproteobacteria > JADZEE01 > JADZEE01 > CAZBOQ01. The sequence continues at coordinate 5,133 of CAZBOQ010000310.1, forward strand.
CCGCTACCGTGTATTCGGCAAAATGAAAAATGCTCGCGGCCAGCACAGCGTCAGCCTTCCCCTCGGTGACACCCTCGACCAGATGCTGGACAGTGCCGACGCCGCCGGAGGCGATCACCGGCACTTGAACAGCTTCGGCGACCGCGCAAGTGAGCGCTGTATCGAAACCGTCCTTAGTCCCGTCACGGTCCATGCTTGTCAATAGGATCTCGCCCGCCCCATGCTCCGCGACTTGCCGCGCCCATTCGACCGCATCCATACCAGTCGCGTTGCGGCCACCGTGTGTATAAACCTCCCAACCAACATTGCTGCGCCGCGCATCGATCGCCACCACAATACATTGCGAACCGAAACGTGCAGATACTTTATCTATTAACTGTACATCCTTTACTGCAGCCGTGTTGATGGAGACTTTGTCAGCGCCGGCGTTCAACATAACGCGTATATCTTCGACGGTGCGAATACCGCCACCCACCGTGAGTGGGATGAAAACCTGCATCGCAACTTTTTCAACAACGCTAACCATAGTGCCGCGCTCATCGCTACTCGCGGTGATGTCGAGAAAGGTAATTTCATCAGCTCCCTGTTCGTCATAACGGCGCGCAATCTCGACGGGATCGCCTGCGTCACGGATATCCACGAACTTAATGCCTTTTACGACGCGCCCGCCGTCCACATCCAGACAGGGGATGATCCGTTTAGCCAACATGACATAAAATCTTTAGGTTATGGGGCCAAACTGTCGGCCAGCTGTTGCGCGGCCGCGAAATCTATGCTGCCTTCGTAAATCGCCCGGCCGGTAATCGCAGCTTCAATACCCTCTCCGGCAACCTCGCAGAGCGCGCGAACGTCATCCATCGTCGAGATACCGCCGGAAGCGATCACCGGGATAGCAAGCGCTCGTGCAAGCTCAACTGTGGCGGAGACGTTCACTCCCTGCATCATCCCATCTTTACTAATGTCGGTATACACGATAGCGGCGACACCGTCGTGTTCGAACTGTTCGGCAAGCTCAATGGCATTGTGGCGAGACAACTTGGACCAGCCATCTATGGCGACTCGACCTTCTCGAACATCCAAACCGACGATGATGTGACTGGGAAACTCTAGGCAAATGTCGGCAACAAAGTGCGGCGCTGTTACCGCTTTAGTTCCTACAATGACAAAACTGACTCCGGCCTCAAGGTAACTTTGCACGGTGTCTTCGTCGCGAATTCCACCGCCAATCTGAATCGGCAACCCCGGAAACGTCTCTGCTATTTCGTGAACAATCTCAGTATGCACAGGTTTACCGCTACTTGCGCCGTCCAGATCAACAATGTGCAGCCGACGAGCACCGGCCTCCACCCAGCGACGAGCCACCGCAACCGGATCATCAGAATATTCGGTATCGTCATCCATGCGGCCCTGGCGCAGCCGTACGCATTTTCCGTCTTTCAGATCGATTGCGGGGATCAGTAGCATGATGAGACCAGATGCGATAAGGAAGCGTTGTCGCGAACGGGAAAAGCGAGTCGGTGACGCCTATGGAAGTCCTACTTAAATAGTAGCACAGTATTTCGAAGACAGTATTTGCGGAGATGGACCAAGGATCGACCTCAATGTGCCTCATCCCAATTTGCCCCCTGCCCCGTGTCCGCCACTAACGGCACGGATAATTCAGCTGCCGAAGACATGAGCCCACAGATTTGCTCGGTCGTATCGGCCAACACTTCCTCACCCACTTCGAGCACCAATTCGTCATGGACTTGCATAATGAGCCGCGCATCAACTTTGGATTTCACTAACCAGTCATCTACTGCGATCATCGCACGCTTGATGATATCAGCAGCGGTACCCTGCATCGGCGCATTGATAGCGGTACGTTCGGCGTACTGGCGCCGCTGCACATTGCGCGAATTAATCTCCGGGAGATACAAACGCCGGCCGAACACCGTCTCCACATATCCTCGTTCGCGGGCCTGCGTGCGGGTTGTATCCATAAATTTTTTCACACCCGGGTAACGCGCGAAATAACGCTCAACGTAATCCTGTGCGGCACGGCGCTCAATACCCAGCTGTCGCGCGAGTCCGAACGCCGACATGCCATAGATCAGGCCGAAGTTGATCGCCTTGGCGGCGCGGCGCTGCTCATCATTCACTTCCCCAAGAGGCAGTTCGAACACTTCCGCCGCGGTACTGCAGTGTATGTCTGCACCTTGGGAAAACCCCGCGCACAGCGCTTCGTCGCGCGAAAGATGCGCCATAATCCGTAATTCGATTTGTGAATAATCGGCGGCCAGCAGTACATAACCCGGCGGGGCGACAAACGCCTGCCTGATTCGACGGCCCTCTTCGCTGCGAATTGGGATGTTTTGCAGATTGGGGTCCGATGATGATAAACGGCCAGTCGCGGCGACCGCCTGATGGTAACTCGTATGTACTCGGCCGGTTCGTTCGTTGATCTGCTGTGGAAGTTTATCGGTGTAGGTGGATTTCAACTTACTCAAACCTCGGTGCTCCAAAATCAGTCGGGGTAGCGAATAGTCCTCAGCGAGTTCCTGCAACACAGATTCGCTAGTGGAGGGTTGGCCCTTAGGGGTCTTCTGTAAAACAGGAAGTCCGAGTTTGTCGAACAGAATTACCTGGATCTGTTTGGGTGACCCCATGTTGAACGGCTGTCCGGCCATTTCATGGGCTTCTCGTTCGAGTTCGTGCATACGTTTGCTCAATTTAGTGCTCTGTTTTGTGAGCATCCCCGCGTCCACCTGCACACCGTTGCGTTCTATTCTCGAGAGCACTGGTACCAACGGTATTTCAATATTCTCAAACAAATCCAACAACGCACGCTCCTCTCTGAGCTTGGGCCACAAGTAATGGTGCAAACGCAACGTGATATCCGCGTCCTCCGCTGCATACGGGCCCGCCTCCTCTAGAGCCACCTGATTGAAGGTCAATTGTTTGGCACCCTTGCCCGCTACATCTTCAAAGTGTGTAGTCTTCTCACCAAGATATTTCAGCGCCAGTGAATCCATGTCGTGGCGGGTGGCAGTGCTGTCGAGTACATAACTCTCTAACATTGTGTCGTAGTCGATACCGGACAACGTGATGCCGTCGTTGGCGAGGATACTGCGATCATATTTAAGATTATGGCCGAGCTTCGGGACGGAGGCGTCTTCCAGCAGCGCCCGCAAACCATCCAGCACTAACGCCTTCGATAATTGTGACGGCGCACCCGGATAATCGTGGGCAACCGGAACATAGGCCGCTTCGCCCGCAGTAACGGCGAAAGACACACCTACCAGTTCCGCACTCATGTACTCGAGGCTGGTAGTTTCGGTATCAAAGGCAAACAGGTCAGCAGATTTAAGTCTCTTTAACCATTTATTGAATGCGGTTTTAGTCAAGACCGTTTCATAATCTCGGCGCATCGTATCGGCAAGCTGCTGTTCGTCAAGGCTTTCGCGCTCTGGGTGCACATCGGTAACAACTGACGGCACATCTCTATTGTCGGCAAGCAACTCTCGGAGCCAAGTTTTGAATTCGAGACGAGTATAAAGTTCTGTCAATACATCACGCTGCGGCGGGCCGGGCATGAGATCTTTCGGACCCCTATCGAGCGTAAGATCCGTGGCAATCGTCACCAGCTGGCGCGATAACGGCAGTCGCGGAATAGTGTCGCGCAGATTCTCGCCGACTTTGCCTTTGATCGCATCGGCATTTTTAATAATCGCATCTAGCGATCCATATTCGTTCAACCATTTTGCCGCGGTTTTGGGCCCGACTTTTGGTACGCCTGGAACATTATCAACGTTGTCCCCAATCAACGTCAGATAATCGATTATCTGCGCGGGCGACACGCCAAATTTGTGTCGCACACCTTCCGCATCGAGAACGGTGTCGTTCATCGTGTTAACTAGCCTGATTCTACTCCCCACCAGTTGAGTCATGTCTTTATCTCCGGTGGAAATAATAGTGGTGAGCTTGGCCGCGCGCGCCTGGACCGCAAGTGTACCAATCACGTCATCCGCTTCGACACCAGGCACGGTCAGTCGGGGCAAACCGCTTGCATCTAGCAGTGCGTACAGCGGTTCGATCTGAGTCCGCATGTCGTCCGGCATAGGAGGACGATTAGCCTTGTATTCAGGATACATATCGTCACGAAACGTTTTGCCAGGCGCGTCGAACACCACGCCGACATAGGTAGGGCGATGATCGCTTATAGTCTTGCGAATCATTGCCACCACGCCGTGAATCGCTCCGGTCGGCTCCCCTCTGGAATTATTCAAGGCCGGTAACGCATGAAAAGCGCGGTACAGATAACCCGTACCATCAATCAATATCAGCGTTTCCTGGTTCATACTTTGGTAGCGTTGCAATCTGCCGGCATCAGGCCCATCATTATCGCTAAACCTGCAACCGTGTACAGATTAGACGCAGTAGACAGGATGTTGGAAGTGGGAGATGCTAGCAACGGCATGAATCAGCGACTAAAATTGCTACTGGGCGCCTGCTTTTTCCTCCCTCTATCAGCGTTCCCTGACAACAATTTGGAAGGCTTGAACGAATTGCCCGACGTACCACCGCCACCACCACCGCTGGTGAGTGGCCAGCCTATGGATCTGGATGACGAGCTCGTACCAGAGATTCAAATTATCCGTTACGCCGAACAAACCGTGGAGGAGCACCGTTTCAACGGAAAGCTTTACATGGTGAAAATCACGCCAAAGTTCGGCCCGTCCTATTACTTGAGAGACACCGACGGCGACGGCAAGATGGAAACTCGCATGAGTTCAGTGTATTCAGACCTGGTGGTTCCGCAATGGGTACTGTTCAGCTGGGACTAAGTTGAGAGCGCTTCACGCGACACAACACCGCCTTGTCTGTCTATACCGTAGTTGAACCACCCGCGCTGGAACAATTCCTTCAAGCCTACCGGATCGGAAAGCTGCTCGAGCTCGAAGGAATTGAGGCGGGTGTAGTCAACAGCAACTACTTCGTTACTACCACCGAGGGTGCATACGTTTTAACCTTGTTCGAAGTACTAGAGGTTGGCGAGTTGCCCTACTACCTGAGCCTCATGGCGTTCCTGTCGGGACAGGGGATCCTAAGCCCGGCACCAGTCGCTAATGTGAGAGGCCAGCATCTCGCGTTTCTTGCCGGCAAACCCGCTGCCCTAGTCGAGAAGCGTCCGGGCAGAAGTGTGCTAGCTCCAGACGAGCTCCATTGCCGCGAGCTGGGAAGCCACATCGCCCGCTTGCACAGAGCGACCAAGCATTTCCCGGCGCGCCACCCCAACGACTATGCCCTCGGCTGGTGTAAACGCACAGCCGAAGCGCTATATCCCGCGCTCGAGGAAGACGATGCGCAATTGCTGCATGCCGAACTGAAAGCGCAAACTGGGCTTAACGCAGCCCTACCGCGCAGCACAATTCACGCCGACTTATTTCGCGACAATGTATTATTCGATGGAGACGAGCTTTCCGGCATTATCGATTTCTACTACGCCTGTGACGAAATTTTACTCTATGACCTTGCCATTGCGTTAAGTGATTGGTGTGTAGGTGAAGACCAGAAAATCAATCTGGCGAAGGCGCGTGCTTTACTCTCCGCCTACCAAGATACGCGGCCGGTAAGCGAAGTAGAGATCAGCAACTGGCCACTGGTAGTACGCCTAACGTGTTTACGTTGGTGGTTATTCAGGCTCGAGCGTAAACACGGGATTCACAACTCGGATTTGAGTTTAAAAGCTCCGGACAAGTTTCGAGATCTTTTACGTAGATTTTCAGATGCGACCGCTGAGTTGATTGAGTTATGGAACTAGTACACAAATCACCCCCTTGCGCCTCCCTCAACGGGAGGGCATTAAAGTGGAAAAATCCATATTAAAGACTCCGTTTACAACAATACCAGCGTCGCAATACCCAAAAACGCAACAAAGCCAATGACATCGGTAATGGTCGTGAGTAACACGCCACCTGCCAGCGCCGGATCGATGTTCAGCCGCCTAAGCACCAGCGGGATGGCATAGCCAGCGAACGCTGCGGTCAGTAGATTAACGCTCATAGCAAGCCCGATGACCACACCCAAGCCGACGCTGCCAAACCACAAGCTCGCAATGACCGCCACAACGGTGGCCCACAATAAGGCGTTGATCGCTGCTACCGCGACTTCCTTGATTAGCAGCGGGCGAGCGTTTGCCGAACTGACATGTCCAAGCGCCAGCCCACGGATCATGATGGTGAGCGTCTGACTCCCAGCGATCCCGCCCATGCTTGCCACAACGGGCATCAAAATTGCAAGAGCTACCAGTTGCTCGATCGTCGCTTCGAAACGACCGATCATCCACGCAGCAAGAAATGCGGTAGCGAGATTTATCGCAAGCCAAATCGCGCGGCGCCGCGCGCTAGTCAACACCGGTGCAAATATGTCGTCACCTTCGGATAGCCCTGCCATACTCATTATCGAGTGCTCGCCTTCGGCACGTATGACGTCCAAAACATCATCAACGGTGATGCGTCCGAGCAACTGCCCTTTTTCATCAATGACCGGAGCTGAAAGCAGATCCCGCAGTTCGAACAGGTTCGCTACGTCGGTTGCGGTGGTATGGGCCAGTATGCCAGGGATTTCCGTATCCATGATTTCGGCAACCGATTGATCCGCAATGCCGGTAAGAATATCCGTGAGCGGGAGTGTGCCGATAAACTTGTTGCGGCGGTCGACGACAAACAGGCTGTCTGTTTGCTCCGGCAAAGATCCGCGCAAACGAAGGTATCGCAGCACTACGTCGACATCGACATCGTCGCGTACGCTGATGGTGTCGGTATTCATCAAACCACCAGCGCTGTCCTCCGGATAGGATAGGACCGCCGCAATCCGTTGACGATCCTGAGCGTCCATAGAGCGCAGAACCTCGTCGACCACAGTCTCAGGCAAATCCTGCAGTATGTCTGCAACGTCGTCGGCTTCAAGATTTTCGGTGGCAGCGGCGACTTCACGCGGCAACATGTGCTCAAGCAAGGTTGCTCTAACACTGTCCTCCGTATGTGCGAGGACGTCGCCCTCAATCTCCGGTGAGATAAAACGCCACAACTCCTCTCGCCCATCGCCAGGCAGCGATTCCAACAAGTCAGCGATCTCGGCAGGGTGCATGCTGGATAGAGCTGTCCGAATCGAGTCGAGCTCGCCTTCGCGGAGGGCGTCGCGGAGGGCGTCGACACCCTGCGTTCCATCAATTGTTTCAATCGGCTCGTTCATCGGGATATTCGGTTCGGACTCGAAAGAGCCCGCTATACAGCAAGGCTAGTGTAGCGCAACCGGCCGTCTCTGGGGGGGCACCGAACAGACAGATCCATCAAGGAGCGTCGGTGCCGGGAAACGCTATTGGGGAAAGCGATTCATTATGGTTGTTACTTCAACACCGTTCCCTGTTGCGAGTATATCGTCCGCGAACGCGGCAAGCCTGGCGACATTGGATTCCGTGACGATGCGCTTTACTTCGAGTAACGCCGTCGGATGAACACTGAATCCTCGCAATCCTAGCGCTAGCAACAAACTTACATAACGCGGGTCGCCTGCCATTTCACCGCACATAGCAACCGATGTATTGGTTTTCCGGCCAGCTTCGATAGTCATATGTATAAGCTTCAGTACCGCTGGGTGAACTGGGTCATACAGATAATTGACTTCATCATTCACCCGGTCCACCGCAATCGCGTACTGAATGAGATCGTTGGTTCCAATCGAGAGAAAATCCAAACGCCGAGCGAAAGCCTCTGCACATATCGCCGCGGCTGGAACTTCGATCATTCCACCGATCGGCATGTTTTCGTCGAAATCGATCCCGTTCGCGCGGCACCGCGCCTGTTCGGCGCGCACCAACTGCAAAACCTGTTCCATCTCCCCAACATTGCAAAGCATCGGAATCATCATACGCACCGGCCCAGCTGCCGAAGCCCGCACGATGGCACGCAACTGCGGCCTGAACAGATCCGGTTCCTGTAGGCACAGCCTTACTGCACGCAGTCCTAGCGCCGGATTAGCCGCCACTGGACCCTGTTCACGGCCACCATCGACTTGTTTGTCGGCACCGAGATCCAGCGTGCGGATCGTCAGCGGTACGCCGTCCAAAGCGTCGATACCTTCGAGATAAGTCGCGAAATGTTCTTCTTCGTCCGGCATGACACGGCGGTTCATGAATAGAAATTCCGTTCTATAAAGTCCTACCCCCGCGGCACCCACTTCAGTAACCGCCGCAAAGTCCTGAGCCAACTCGACATTCGCGTATAGTTCTATCGCGTGGCCATCGCGTGTTGCCGACGGCGCCTCCTTCAATCGGGTGAGGCTGACTTGGTATTCCTTATCTCGGCTTTGCATCCGACGGTAATGAGCCAACGTTTTATCGTCGGGATCGACAATCGCGACGCCAGTCCTACCATCTACAATCACGAGATCATCCTGGTGGATGTAGCGGTAAGCGCGGTGCAACCCGACAAGACCGGGAATACCGAGACTGCGTGCGAGGATCGCTGTGTGTGAGGTCGGCCCCCCAAACTGGGTGACGAACGCGCCAATACCGTGATGTTGCATGAGCACGGTATCGGCGGGGGTTAGATCACGGGCAACCACGATATATTCTTCCGAGCTGGCGGCTGGTAATTCGTGCTGCGCCGGATCGTGATCTAGCAGAATTCGCTGAATCCGGTGAACGACGTGATCAACATCATCGCGGCGGGTACGTAAGTATTCATCATCCATCTCGTCGAATACACGCACCACTGCGTCTCGTTGAAGTTTCAGCGCCCATTCCGCGTTACAACCTAATTCTCGGATGATCCGTGCCGGTTCCTCGGTAAACGTAACATCCTCAAGTATCAAAAGATGGGTATCGATAAAGGCTGTAATATCGGCGGCGGTGTTTTGCGGAATCTGATCGCGCACACCCTTTAACTCTTGCCTAGCAAGATCCAGTGCCCGCTCAAGTCGCACGACTTCCGTATCAAGCGCACTCGGAGAGACGGAATACAGGGAGACTTCCAGCAACCGTCGCTCCAGGATCTGCGCTTTGCCGATCGCGATTCCGCGCGACACACCGACGCCGTGCAGAGCGAAACTCATTCGTCCTCGCCGAAACGATTTTCGATCAAGGTGGCAAGATCATCGAGCGCCTGCAAGGCATCTTTGCCCTCGGCGATAAGCTCGATTTCTGTCCCCTGACCAGCGGCCAACATCATTACCCCCATGATGCTCTTGCCGTTGACCTCTTTGCCGTTCATCGCGAGCTTCAAATCACACTCGAAGCCAGCGGCAGACTGCACGAGTTTAGCGGCTGCGCGAGCATGCAAACCAAGCTTATTGCAAATAAGAGCCTTACGGCGCACGGTCAAATGTCCCGATGGTTAACGATCACAGCTCTACCTTGTACAGCCAATTGAGTAGCGACCCTAATCGCACAATAGACTGAGCGGTGACGACCGCCTGTGCAACCGAGCGCTACGGTTAGATAACTACGATTATCATCGTAGAACTTCGGGATCCAAGCGCTCAGAAACCGAGCTAGATCATCGGTCATATCAGTGACCATGGGTGATTCTTCAAGAAACTCGATAACGGCAAGATCCCGTCCAGTGAGCTCTTTCAACCCGGCTTGCCAGTGAGGGTTAGGTAAACAGCGAACATCAAAGACGAAATCCGCGTCGGGGGGGACACCGTGCTTGAAACCAAATGATAATACTTGTAGAGAAAGATCGGTCAACGATTCGCGGGCAACGCGCTCACGAATGTGATCGCGCAGGGCATGTACATGCGTGTGCGTCGTGTCGATACGTAGATCTGCCTGCTCGGCAGTCAGGGCGAGCAATCGACGCTCCTCCTGTAACGCCTCCGCCAGGGACACTGCGTCATTAGACAACGGATGGCGCCGACGTGTCTCGCTGAAACGTTTCAACAAAATTTCTTCGTCTGCTTCTATGAAGATCAATTCCATCGCCAAGCCGGTTTGGCGGAGCCGCCGGACTATTCCGGGGAACTCCAACAACGCCTCTGCCGGGTTGCGTGCATCTATGCCGACGGCGACCTGTTGATAAAGGGGCAAGACGCTCGACGTAACGAGCTGCGAAAACTCGTTCAGCAATGCGATCGGCAAATTATCGATGCTGTAATAACCGTGGTCTTCCAACGCATGCAGGGCCACTGTCTTGCCGGAGCCGGACAGGCCTGAGACGATAATGAGCCGCCGCTCGCCATCACTCATTAGTCGCCGCCCCCATCTTCCATGAATTGCGTTTGACGCTCGACGAAATCTTCCGACGCTTTGTAGCCACTCATACGCAAGATGTGGTTACGTGCCGCCGTTTCAACTAACACAGCAAGGTTCCGCCCCGGCGCCACCGGTAGCGTGATTTCCGGTATCTCATGATCTAGGATCTTGCGAGTCGTGTACGTTCCCTCTAGACGATTATCCTCAGCACCCGGAGCTAGCGGTTGTAAATCAATGATCAAACGCAGATATTTGCTGACGCGTAATGCATTATCGCCGAATAACTCGCGGATATTTATCATTCCTATACCTCGCACTTCGAGAAAATCAGCAACCACTTCGGGACAAGTGCCGTTCAAGATATCCGGTGCGACCCTTGAAAACTGCGGAACGTCATCGGCCACCAAACGGTGGCCACGTGTGATCAGCTCTAGCGCCAGTTCACTTTTCCCCACCCCCGGCGTCCCAGTCAATAGAACCCCTATCGCCGTCACTTCCATAAACACACCGTGCACCGTCACGACCTCCGAAAGCAAGTTCGATAGATAGTAGTGCAGCGACTCAATCAGCGTTTCACTGGACAAGGGAGACAACAACACCGGCGTTGCCGCATCATCGCATAGGTTGAGCAGGTCCTGCGGCGCCTGTTGGTCTTCAGCGACGATAAGGCAGGCCGGATCGCCCCGCAAAACCTGTCGGAGCGCATCAGCTCGCGAAGTGTCACGCAGTCCAGTTAGATATCGAAGCTCGGTGAAGCCCAATACCTGAATTTGGTTTGGGTGGATAAGGTTCAGATGACCGACTAGCGAACGCGTGTTTGCCTTTTGGTATTCCTCGCCCCCTCGACCAGAATTAACCAAGGCAACCGGCGCGATGTGTTTACTAGCTGTTTGTCCTGCGCCCCACGCTAACTTCAGCTCACCTGCGTGAACCTTGAAAAGATCGCTGACGGTGATCGATGCCAACGATTCACTCGCTCGGTGTCCACGCCAGCAGTGCGGCCAACAGGGCGTCAGGATCGGTCTCGCTCCTCAAGGTATTGAGGAGGTTAGCGTTACTACACATGGATGCCATATCTGCCAGGAGTTGTAAGTGGTCCTGAGTCGATTCAGCGGGAACCGCCAGCGCAAAAAAGACGCTCACCGGCGCTTTGTCCATAGCATCGAAGTCGATAGCCTCTCGCGTTGTCAGCAAGGCAGCAGAAGGCTCCCCAAGTTCTGCGACACGGCAGTGCGGAATAGCGACGCCGTTACCAAGTCCTGTACTGCCTAAACGCTCGCGCGCGATCAGCTCATCAAAAATCTCACCACTGGCCGGCATCTCCTCACGAATTGCTAACAATACGGCAAGCTGCTCCAGCACGCCCTTCTTGCTTCTAACCCCTACACCAATTGCAACCTGATTTCGAGTCATAATATTTCCAATTGCCATAAGGGTCAGACTTAAGTGAACCAGACTTACAGTTCGAATTCACTTCCGAGATAGATGTCGCGGACCTGGGCATCACCCAGGATTACCTCAGCATCGCCATCAGCGATGATCTCACCGCCGTTGACGATATACGCGCGGTGACATATTTTAAGCGTTTCCCGCACGTTGTGGTCGGTGATCAAAACACCGATCCCTAAATCGCTTAGATGTTTAATTATTCGTTGTATATCCAGCACCGAGATAGGATCTACCCCGGCAAAGGGTTCGTCGAGTAGAATAAAACGCGGCTCGGTCGCGAGCGCCCGAGCAATCTCGACCCGGCGCCGCTCACCACCAGAAAGGCTTGCGCCGAGGCTGTGTTTGATATGACCGATGTGGAATTCACCGAGAAGCCGCTCCAGCCGCGAAGCCCTATCCCTCGGGGTCAGGCTCGGTATGACTTCCAAGACGGCGACAATATTATCTTCCACCGTTAGCTTGCGGAAAACCGACGCCTCCTGGGGAAGGTAGCCAAGGCCCATGCGCGCCCGCACGTCCATCGGAGTGAACGTTATGTCATCTTCATCCAGGAAAATGTTGCCGCCTTCAGCTGCGATCAACCCGACGATCATGTGAAAGCTTGTGGTCTTGCCAGCACCGTTCGGGCCTAACAAACCAACGACCTCTCCGCTCTCGACGTGGATGCTGACGTCCTTTACGACTTGGCGAGAGCGGTAACGCTTGGCAAGATTTTTAACAGCTAAAACACTCATCCATGATCCATTTCATCAGGTGATCGTGGCACGACATCCAACCGGCACATGGTTCAAATCTTAGTTCTTTTTCCGTGGCGGAATAATGATCTTTACCCGACCCTTTGGTTTGCTGGGCTGACCACTCGCGCGTTCCGCGGTGCGCGCCTTGCGCGCAGTCAGAATACTACGTTCTGTGTCGTAAGTGATCCGATGCCCACTGAACAGCTTCTCCCCTTGGGTAAGTTTGGCTGCCTCTATGAGGTAAAGCAGCGATTCGCGGGCATGATATTCGATCTGCAGCGCTTCACCCTCGGTATCGTAGTCCTTGTTGTCAGGCCGTTGCTTGAAATAGGCCGGCCTACCTTCAAGGTAGGCGTCTTTCAACTCCTGATCGTCGGTAAAGTTAACCGTCAATTGGTCACCCGTCATGCGGATACTGCCTTGGATGACGACCACGTTCCCCCTATAAACCGTGATACCGGTGCCTTCATCGAGCTCGACAAAGTCGGCTTCCACTTGGATCGGTTGTTCCGAGTCGGTGGTAAGGGCCAGCACCATTGCGCCGCACACCATGCAGAGAATCGCAACAGCTGTTTGGGTTAGGTTGGCGCTAATCAATTTCATGACGACTTTTAACTTCACTCATCAACTGGATCCGATTGGCGCTGAATCTTGCCCGCATGCCCACCGCTGTAGTGACCGATGTCCGGGTACTGATGGTGGTAAAGGCGTCGGTTTCGGCATATTCATCTTCGGGAAGTATTCGCAGATCCCGGGTCAATACCTCAAAGTTCCGCTCACCTTCCGCGTCTGAGCGCCAAATCTCGACCTTACCGTACAACAAAACGACCTCGTTATTGCCAGCAATCCATCCCCTATCGGCCACAACCTGCCACGGCCAATCCCCGCTATTGTAAATCTCTAGACGTGGGCGAACCAATTCATTGCTGTCATCGTCCGGATAATGCACCATGAAATCCGCATGCAAACGCTCCTTCAACTTGCCCGTCTTGCCCATCGCCGTACGCACGAAGTTTTCAATGTAAAAGTCCGGATCTCTGCGCTCAGTACGTGGCACAGCCGTGATCTCATCATCCAAGCCCTGCAGTACCCAAGCAGTCACGACGACGCAGGGAATCAAGATCACCACAATTAGCCACCGATTCACTGCATGACCTTGAAATCCTAGCCGCCCGGAACCCACTTAAGGTACCGGCGCCGCAGTGTGTCCAGTAAGCCGCGTGCCTCCAAAAGCAACTCGCAAACCTCCCGAACCGCGCCGCAACCGCCGGCGAGCTCGGTCCGCCAATGGCAATGTTGCACAACGAAGGGATCGGCGTCAGCCACCGCGACTGCCAGACCTGCTTTACAAAGGATCGCCAGATCCGGCACATCGTCCCCCACACAAGCCACTTCGGCCGCGCTTACACCAAGCTTGGCGCATAGATCATCAAATGCTGCAAGCTTATCGATTTGGCCTTGATATACATATTGGATACCGAGCGCAGCCATCCGTTCCTCGACGGCAGGGCTTGCACGCCCGGAAATTATCCCAATCTCAATACCGGCCTCGCGCAGCCACTTGAGTCCCTGTCCGTCACGCACATTGAAGACTTTGTGTTCCGCACCAGTCGGATCGAGCGAGATAGATCCGTTGGTCATCACGCCGTCGACATCAAAAACGGCCAGCTTCACTGCAGCCGCGCGAGCCCAAAGGGCATCGCTTTGCCGAGAGTCAGACAACGCCGGCACGCAGCAAATCGTGCATATTTAACACACCGCGAAGCGTACGATCGGGGTCAACTACCATGAGCGCATTGATCCGGTGAACCTGCATCAGCCGCAGCGCTTCGGCGGCAAGATCATCTCCACCCACGGTTTTGAAATCGCGGGTCATAACTTCGCTGACTGATGCGCTATCAACGTCGATTCCGCGGTCCAGCGACCGGCGTAAATCACCATCGGTAAAGATGCCGACCAGATGCGAAGCTTCATCGACGACCGCCGTCATGCCGAGCCCTTTGCGGCCCATCTCTTCCAACGCATTTCGCAAAGGCGCTCGTTCGCTCACGATCGGCATATCCGCACCGGCATGCAGCACGTCTTTGATCTTCAGCAGCAGTGATCGACCAAGGTTCCCACCGGGATGGGTTCGGACAAAATCCTCCGCAGTGAAACCACGTGTTTGAAGTAAAGCGATAGCAAGCGCATCGCCCAACGCGAGGACCGCGGTCGTACTTGAAGTTGGCGCCAGACCCAACGGACATGCTTCCTCGGCAACACTCGCATCGATGTCGACACTGGCAGCGTCGGCAAGCGTAGAGTTGGGCCTTCCCGTGACAGTAATCAGCGGCACGCCCAAACGCGTGATAAGCGGTAGCAATACCAAGATTTCTTTGGTTTCACCCGAGTTTGAAATCGCGAGCACAACATCGGCGGCAGTAATCATGCCCATATCGCCATGGCTCGCCTCACCCGGGTGAACGAAAAACGCTGGCGTACCCGTGCTCGCAAGGGTCGCAGCAATCTTACAACCGATATGTCCGGATTTACCCATACCTATCACCACGATCCGGCCTTTGCACGCCAGCATGTAGCGAGTGGCTTGCACGAATTTCGGGCCGATCCGACTGCGCAACGCAGCGACGGCGCTAGCCTCTAAATCGATGACTGCCCTGCCGAGTGCCACAATGGCTTCAGCAGAGCTTCCATCGCCGGCCGGTTCTTCCAAATGCACCCTACTTGCAGCTCCAGACATTACAACCCCCTTGCCGAGAAGACAATTAACATTTGATAGACAACAAATGCAGCCAATAAAGTCGACCCATCGATTCGTGTTATCTGCCCAGGTCCCTGGAATCTGAACGACATCATCCACATCGCACCAGTCAGGCCCAACATCATCACACAATCCCGATTCAAAACCATAGCCTCAACAATGGTGGGTTGAATAAGGCCAGGCAAACACAACACGCCCAACATGTTGAACATATTTGACCCGATCACATTACCTATCGCAATTTCGGGTTCTCCCTTGAGCGCGCCGGTAGCAGAGGCGGCAAGCTCTGGCAGGCTTGTGCCGATAGCGACGATAGTGAGCCCAATCACGAGCTCGCTGACACCTAGCGCAATCGCAACATCGACGGCGCCTGCAACGAGTAGATTCGAGCCCCCGAGCAACAGGACCAAGCCGATGATCGTCACACGTACCGCGAGACTCATACGCATCGCCGCCGGAGCTTCGGCGACCTCTCCGGCAAGTGGATCCTCACCTTGCCCGCGCAATCCCAGCCAGATGGTAAAAGCGATGAGGGCGGCCATGCCAAGCGCCAGGATAGCTCCATCGATTCGGCCAAGCTGGAGGTCCCACATGAGTGCGACCGCCAACACCATGGCAGCGAGCATGACAGGAAATTCCTTCCTTACGACACCGGGATCGACGGTGAATGGCGCGAGGACCGCGGTAACGCCCAGCACCAGTCCAATATTGGCGATGTTCGAACCTACTGCATTACCTATTGCCAGTTGCGGGGTTCCCTCGAACGATGCGATTGCCGCCACCAACATCTCCGGTGCCGAGGTGCCAAAACCTACGATAGTGAGACCGATCAGCAACGGTGAAACACCAAGGTTGCCGGCAATCGCAGCCGCGCCAGCGACAAAACGATCGGCTCCGTACACCAGTAGCACCAGCCCGACCACAATGTAGAAAGTCGCCAAAAGCATCCTGCTGGCATGATATATGTGGAGAGGTCGGATAACGAGAGTCGGCCCAAAGATAGCGGCATCGCCACCGGCTTTCGGTTGCTATTCATGTTTATACTTAACCTTCCTGGTTTTAATACGCTAGGCGAAAACTGATGAAAGCCATAATCCTCGCAGCCGGCCTCGGACAGCGTATGGGGGCACTGACGCAAGCGATTCCCAAACCACTTCTGGAAGTTGGTGACCGGCCACTCATCGTTCACCACATCGAACGTCTAGTCGCGGCCGGCATTAACGAGCTCGTCATCAACCATGCCCGGCATGCGGATCAATTTCACGCCATCCTAGGTGACGGTTCGTCCATTGGCGCCGACATTGTTTTCAGCTCTGAGGGCGATCAACCACTGGGCACTGCCGGCGGAATACTCAAAGCTCTGCCGGCGCTCGGGCAACACCCGTTCATCGTACTGAATGCAGACTTGTGGACCGCCTTTCCTTTCGAGACACTGGCAGTGGAGTCACCGGCGCTTGCGCATCTGATCTTAGTCCCAAACCCCAGCCACCACCCAAATGGAGACTTCGGTCTTGACACAGGCCACGTATCCATCAACAACTATCGAAGCTTCACCTATGCGGGTATCGGCTGCTACCGGCCCGAATTGTTTGCCGCCTGCCGACCAGGCTGGACCGAATTGGCACCCCTATTGAGTGCAGCTGCCGCACAAGGCCAGGTAAGTGGCATGCTTTATTCCGGAGTTTGGCTCGATGTAGGAACGCCGGAACGGCTCGCTGAAGCCAACACCTTGTATGCCAATAGCCACTAGATATTGCTGCGGTTTCTGAGGAAACCACAATATCTAGTTGTTTACACAGTTTTATGCTATAGATCTGCGGCTAAGATGGGTGTCTCTCGTAAGAAAGAGCCGGTCGATATCAATTCCGCTGATGCCAAAGCAATCGCTGAGGCGATTACAGGCGTTGGTTTATCGCGCGCCGAATGGATCATCGATTACCGCCTGAAACACGGTCCGTTTGAATCCGTTGACGAACTCGTACTAGCGCGCGGCATTGGCGCCAAAACGGTTGAGGATAATCGCGCGGCGCTCAGAGTCGGAGGCAGCAAGAGACCGCCGCACACTTGGTTCGATATTCGAGCATTACTTTCACTCGGCTCCTCCACTGGTATTCGTGCTTCTGGCCGCATTGCGTTGCTCGTCCTCATAGTTATGGGCGTTCCTAGTGCGAGTAAGTACTCACTCACAGATATAACAATGAGGTCAGCGTATACGATCGGCCCACCGGGACCGGCGTCAGCACACATTGAGGCGCTTCAAGGAACCGTCAGGTCACTACCGCCGGCCTTCCGTAGCAGAGGCACATCTACCGATCTGGACAAACTTCAGGCGCGCGGGAACATCCGAGTCTTGCACTTGATGCGGCACGAAGTCATCCACCCCGGGCGCTCCCTCGAACCCCAATTTGCATCCATTTTGGAGTTCGCGGCGAGCCACGGACTCACCATCGAGTGGATAGGGGTGGAAACGCGCCGTGAGCTCGTCAGTCATCTCAAACGCGGTAACGGCGACCTGATGATCGACCAACCGCCGTTTTCGGCCCTGGCTGACCCCGAGCTCCGCACGACTGTGCCGCTCAGTTCCGAGCGCTATGTCATCATCGTACCTACGGTTCGACAAACAGACGTCAACCACACCGGTGATCTGCTCGATTCGCGGATCGCTGTCTCGCACTCCTCTCCCTTGTGGCCACTGCTTAACCGACTTTTGGCTGGCTTCCCCAGCGCCCGGTTCCAAGCAGTGGCGGACCACTTACCGGCCGACTTTATGCTGCAGGGCCTTGGCAACGGCGAGTTTGATGCTCTTCTGTTGCCGGCCTCCGTGGCTTTCTCACTGCTGGCCACGCGTCCCGACTACGCAGTCGGATTCGCCTTGACCGAGGATCGGCCAGTTGCGTGGCACGTTCGCGCCGACAATCCAGCACTCAAGGCGGCTTTGGACGACCACCTAGTTAGGAGCCCACTATTGACCAGTGACTCACCGCGCTATTACGGCGATTTAGCGAAGATCCAAGAGCGTCGACTTTTGCGCGTGCTTATGCTGCCCGACCGCGATAACTTTTTCCTACAAGCCGGTGCAAGGGCCGGTTTTGAATACGAGTTGGTCAAACATTTCGCCAGCGAGCGCGGATTGCACGTCGATCTGCGGGTCGCCGATGATGCCGTACAGTTGCTGAGATGGTTGAAGGACGGTCACGGGGATTTGATCGCATCCCGTGCCGCCATCCCATATGCGCGCGAAGATCCGACGCTGGCACTTTCTCGCGTATTCAATTATCTCGCCCCAACAGTTGTTACGCGCAGTGACAATGCCGCTACGCTGAAGGTGCCCGCCGACCTGTACGGAAGGCGCGTTCTGATGTCGGGGGATCCGAGTTACCGCAAACTTCAGAATGATCTGCGGGCTTCCGGCACGGACATAAGTGCAGCGCCGCCGTTTACCGCGTCGCAAACATTACTCGATTCACTGACCAATGGTCGCGCAGACGCCGTCATAGTCGACAGCCACCGAGTCAAACCGCTGCTTGCCGGACGAACTGATCTTCGCGCGGTTTTCTCGTTGGACCAACCCTACCAATACCGCTGGGCTGTAAGGAACACCGATCCGCAATTGTTGTCAGCAGTCGACGACTACTTGAAGCGCGCGTTCCGTAGCAAGTTCTACAACATCGTTTATCGGCGTTACTTCGAAAGGCAAAGCATACAAACAAAGTCGCCATCAGGTATCGAGCGTGCGCGGATCTCGCCTTATGACGAGCTCATCCAGGAATACGCGGCTCGCTACGGGTTCGACTGGCGCCTGATTGCTGCACAGGTCTACGAAGAAAGTCGATTTGATGCCAACGCAGTATCGGAAGCCGGTGCGCGTGGCCTTATGCAGGTGCTCCCCAGCACGGGCTATGAGATGGGTTTTTATGATCTTGCCGACCCAGAGATCAGCATCCACGCCGGCGTGCGTTACCTAGACCGAATGCGCGCACAGCTAGAGGTGGACCTTCCTGTCGGCGAGCGTACCTGGTTCTCCCTAGCAGCCTATCACGCCGGCTTCGACCGGATGCGGCAGGCGCGCCAACTGGCAAAGCGCCTAGGTCTGGACCCGAAGCGCTGGTTTGGTAATGTCGAAAAAGCGATGGTGGTCAGGGCGAAAACCGCCAACGGTCAATCCTGCACATGCCGCCAAACGGTTACTTACGTGCGCGAGGTGCGCTCCCGCTACCGAAGTTATGTCCGCCTAGCACCGGAGGTACGCTCGCTAGCACTGCATTAAGCCCGGCGGAGTGGACGAGCCATCCTATAGTTTTCCAAATGCGGGCAATCCCCAACACCTACGTCCGTTTATGACCCGTCGACTAGGCCCCCCGACACTGAATATATGCGGAACGCTACATTATGCCGTGAGTAAAAGAGATAGGGATAATTACGAAGTAAAAAATTACAACCAGTCCTGCCCCGACGCCCACAACCAAAAGCCAAAAAGACTTAGCAACGCCAAGCTCACCAGAAAGAGATTTTTTGAAAAACCCAACCATTTGTATGTACCCTCTGCAAATCTTCCGTCTGAACCTCAAGTATGAGGTCCATCTCAGCGACAACACTGGGGGTATAATTGGGGGTATTTCTTAGAAAATAAACGGGTAGAAAATGCCGAGAACCAGCCTTGATAAGGGGCCCAGGTTTATGGTTCGATACTCGCCACCTTCACCACTTTAATTTTCAGGAACATTCATGGCAAGACATAACGCTCTACAAATGCTTGGTCGGTCGGGGAATCCCGCTCTAAGTGATAACACTTTCAGAAATGAGGGGGCTGCAGTTGGACAGGCTATGACGCTGCAAGGCACCGTTAATAAAACCGGGATTTTATTGGCCCTGCTCGTTCTCAGTGCTACGTATACGTGGAACTTGTTTTTCCAGGCTGGAAATCCGGCAGCGGTGAGACCAGCAATGATTGGTGGAGCAATTGGGGGGCTGCTCTTTGCCCTCGTAACCATTTTCAAAAAACACTGGGCAGGAGTAACGGCCCCTATTTACGCCCTTTTACAAGGACTTTTCCTAGGCGGCATTTCGGCCTTTTTTGAATCTCAGTTCCCCGGAATAGTCATTCAAGCTACGGGGCTAACATTGGGCACGCTTGCTTCACTACTCTTTCTATATAAGTTAGTCATTATCAAACCTTCTGAATATATTAGACTAATGATCGGTTCTGCCACCATGGGGATCGGTG
>CAZBOQ010000311.1:0-11516 GCA_964493555.1 uncultured Gammaproteobacteria bacterium
ACCATCGATTGCGACGTTATACAGGCTGATGGCGGTACGCGTACCGCATCTATTACCGGCGGTTATGTTGCGCTTGTAGAAGCGGTGCGCACTATCCATGGTTCTGGGACAACAGAAGTAGATCCTATCCACGGGATGGTCGCCTCGGTGTCGGTCGGTATACACAACGGTGCCGCGATCCTCGATCTTGACTACGATGAAGATTCCAACGCCGAGACGGATATGAATTTAGTCATGAATGATGCGGGCGCGTTTATTGAAATCCAGGGCACGGCGGAAGGCCACGCGTTTCGTATGGAAGAGTTACAAACGATGTTGGAGCTCGGCCGAAAAGGGATCGTCGAGCTCATCACGTTACAGACCGACGTGTTGGCAGCATGAGCAACGCGTTGATCGCGACCGCAGTGTCCGAACCGGAAATTGTGCTTGCAAGTGGCAACCCAGGTAAGCTTCGGGAGATCCAAACTTTACTCGCCCCCTTGGGCCTAAACGTAGTGCTGCAGTCGGCGTTTAAAACCCCGGAAGCTGATGAAATCGGATTGAGTTTCGTCGAGAACGCGATTTTGAAAGCGCGTAACGCCATTGCTCATTGCGATTTGCCAGCTATTGCGGATGATTCAGGTATCGAGGTGGATGCGCTAGATGGGGCCCCCGGTGTGCGTTCGGCGCGATTTGCGGGTCCCGATGCCACCGACGAAGAGAATCTCAACAAGCTCTTGACTGATATGGTGGACGTTGTGGAGACTGAGCGTGGCGCTCGTTTTCATTGTGTGATGGTGTTTCTTGAGCATGTCGACGATCCAACACCCATAATTTGCCACGGTGTGTGGGAAGGCCGTTTGCTCTTTGCACCGCGAGGCCATAATGGATTTGGTTATGATCCGATCTTCTACGTTCCGAGTCACAATTGCTCGTCGGCGGAGCTCGAGCCTACTGAAAAGAACCGGGTGAGCCATCGTGGCCAGGCGACGCGGCGCTTAGGAGAGTACGTGAATGACCGCTTCCGTAGCGCAAAACGATGAGGCGACCTTGCCTCGAGCGCTTTATGTGCACCTGCCGTGGTGTATACGAAAGTGCCCTTACTGCGATTTTAATTCCCATGAGGTGAATGGCAGACTACCTGAGCGCGAGTACCTCAATTCGCTGACTCACGATCTGCACTACGCCGAGGCCCATGGTTGGGACAACTCGACATTCGGCTCGGTATTTTTCGGAGGTGGTACTCCCAGTTTGTTCGCTGCCGATTCGATCGCACAAATACTGACGTCGGCGACGTTGGTGGACAATGTAGAGGTCACGATAGAGGCAAACCCCGGCACCGTCGAGGCAGGACGGTTTGCCGCCTACCGGGAGGCTGACGTAAACCGTCTGTCGATAGGAGTACAAACGCTACGGGATGAGAAGCTCGAAGTGCTGGGGCGTATTCATAACAGTAAACAGGCGCGATTGGCTGTCGATCTTGCGCTGCAAGCCGGATTCGAGAGTGTCAATATTGATCTTATGTATGGGTTGCCGGGAGATTCAGTTGCTGGATCCATCGCGGATCTGGAGTGTGTGATCGATACAGGTGTGCAACACGTTTCCTGGTACCAGTTAACCATCGAGCCGGGAACGGCGTTCGCCCACAAGCCGCCGACCCTGCCGGATGAAGAGATAGTCGAAGAGATTGAGCGTGAGGGACGCGCGCTATTGATATCACGCGGGTTCGAACGCTATGAAATCTCGGCATACGCAAAGTCGGTGAGTCACCGGACAAAACACAATCTGAACTATTGGCAGTTCGGCGATTATCTTGGGTTGGGTGCAGGGGCGCATTCCAAATTAACCACTGTGGGTGGCATGCGTCGTGAATCGCGCATTCGCAGTCCGCAGCGTTATATGACGTGTGCTCGCGAGGATAACGCAGTAGAGACCATCACCAAAGCCGCACCTGGGACAATCATGCTCGAGTTCTTGATGAACGCCTTGCGACTTACCGATGGATTCACGTTCGAGATGTTCGAAAGCCGCACAGGGCTCGACCGCGCGGGGCTGCGGAATGCGGCCCGATACGCGCTGGGACGAGGAATGCTTGTCGCGACCGATACGGCGTTACAGCCTACCGAACTCGGACTGCGCTATTTGAACGATCTGCTCGCCAGTTTCGGCCAAAACGGTCTACGCGCAGCGGGCAGATAATTTCATGTGGGTGATATTGTTAGAGACGCTAGGATCTCCTTTGCCAGTTGAAATATTGATGCCCTTCAAATGCAGCCATGGCCGTCTGCCCGTATGAGCGATAATTCTATACTTATCGGTGCTAAACAACTGAAAGCTTTCGCTGCCGACGTTTTCGTGTCCGCCGGCGTTAGCGTTCCTGACGCTGAATGTTGGGCTGATGTGCTGGTATGGGCTGAGCTTCGCGGTGCTGAATCTCATGGAGTATTGCGAATACCGCGCTATGTTGAGCGTATTGACGAATGCTGTATAAATCTCAAGCCCAAAATGCACGTCGAACGAAGTACAGGACCGACTTTAGTGGTTGAAGCAGATTTTGCACCAGGCCCGGTCGGTATGTGTTTCGCGACCGACGAGGCTATTCATCGTGCAAATCAGAGTCAGATCGGTTGGTGTGTGGTCCGAAATATTACCCATTGCGGTGCCATTGGTTACTATGCCTTGCGGGCTGCGCGCAAGGGTATGGCCGCTATTGTGATGTCTGCCTCATCTCCCATGATGGCTTACCAGGGGAGTAGGGAGTCAGCCGTATCTACCAATCCGATCGCCTTGGCCGTTCCGGGCAGCAAGCATGCACCTCTTTTGTTGGATATGTCTACGGCGATCGCGGGCCGGGGGAAGATCCTGCGCGCGATCGCGAACGGAGTAAATATTCCCGCAGATTGGGGTCTGGATGAGAACGGCCGACCCACCACGGATCCGAACGAAGTTGCCACGCTGCTACCGCTAGGTGGCGCGAAGGGTTCAAGTCTATCGTTGATGATTGAGTGTTTCACCAGTCTGTTCGTGAATAACGCCATCCTCGAGCCGGCATTGGCTGGCCGCGGTTTGGGCAGCCGCACAATGAATGGTCTGGTGGTCGCAATTGATATCTCTGCCTTCGGTGACGCTGATCTATTCTGTGCCGAGGTCGATGCGCTGGCAGGCGTAATAGGAGGATTGCCTAGGGTCGATTCAGTAGCGCAGATCTATGCTCCCGGTGAACGCGGTGATGCGGTGATGGTTGAGCGAAAGAAAACTGGTATCCCGCTTGCCGCACAAACCTGGCAAAAACTGAAGGCGCTTGCGGACCGGTTTGGATTACCTATGCTACAGCAAAAAAATAGAACCTAGCGCAGTTGTAGTGATTGTCGTTCAGTCATTTAAGGCTGCGATCATGCGTCTCGGAGTAAATGGCGTATGTCTCAGACGCCGGCCAGTTCGTGCGGCAATGGCATTGGCGAGCGCGGGCATAGTTCCGACAACGCTGGCTTCGCCGGCCCCAGTAGGTGGGCGATCGCTGTCCATGACCGTACAAAGTATTTCTGGAGAATCTCCCATGCGCAGCATTTCATAATCATGGAAGTTGGATTGTTGTACTACACCGTTTACGAAGGTGATCCGCTCTTTCAACGCATTGCTTAAACCGTAAACGATCCCACCTACGATTTGCGCCTCTACGTTTCTGGGTTGAACAGCGATGCCGACATCGACTGCACTCCAGACCCTTTTTATGTGAATAACGCCTGTTGAGTCGTCCACATTAACCATGACGACGATTGCAAGTAGCGTTCCAAAGACCTCAACAAATGAGACGCCTGCGCCCGCTTGTGGCCACTCGGCCATTTGCGCCACTTTACTCAGGGTCCGCTGCGCAAGCGGATGTTTCGCCAGGAGCTTTAGACGGAGTTCTAACGGATCCACTCTCTTGGCCAGGGCGATTTCGTCGATAAACGATTCGGCGGCGAAAGCATTCAACGTTGCGCCGACCCCACGCATCGGCGACAACCGTATGCCTGTGTTCTGTCGAATAACTTCGACCCGTAAATTGCTGATGTCGTAAAGCGGCCGAGAACCAGCTGATGAAGTTGCAGGGTAGTCTTTGCCGGATGCATAGCGATAAGGATCACTCTGTGCTAACGGCTCGTCGGAGCTGATACGGTGGCGCCAGGCGATCAAATCGCCATTATCGTCTTCGCCCGCTGTCAAGTGATGTGCAGTGATCGGTTTATAGCGGCCACAGCGAATGTCGGTTTCGCGAGACCAGATCACCTTGACTGGTCGTCCAGTTTCGCGCGACAAGAGTACCGAATCGACGACGCATCGGTGGGCTTGTTCGAGCCGATTGCCAAATGCGCCACCGAGCAGGGTGCGATGCAGGGTTATGCTCTCGACCGGGATCTGCAATGTGGCTGCGATTGTACGTATTAGATGACTGGGGGTCTGGCTACCGAACCAGATCTCGACGCTTTTTCCGTCGTCTTTTACCCACGCTACCGAATTGAGCGGCTCGAGCTGCCCGTGATACATGAAATCGGTTTTGTATTCGGCTTGGTGCTGTTTCGTCGTGCTGCCGAGCGTCGCGTTTATATTGCCATGTTCATGAACTGTGACTCCGCGTTGCGATAAATCTCGAACTGCTTTGACGTGTAGTGTCAGTCCTGCCTGATCGCTGAATTCGTCGACCGCGCCAACGTGGCTCCATTCGATCTGTAATGCACGCTCAGCAGCCAGTGCGGCGGGGTAAGTTCGGCCAATGGCAGCGACACCATACGGAAGTTCGATAATATCCAACAGATCGGGGATTTCAGCGGTCATACTGCTATCGACGCTGATCGGCGATGCTCCCTGCACGGGCGCGTGAGTTACGGTCGCATACAACATATCTGGTAATGTTTTATCGATGCTGTATTGGGCCGTCCCGTCGACTTTTGATGAAACATGGCATTGCGATACATCATGACCGATCAGGCGAAACGCTGATGGATCTTTTAGATCGGTTAACGCTACTTCAGGCAGCGTGATCGGATGCTCAGCAAACGTGGCTACCTCGCCGTAGCTCAATCGGCGCCCAGTTTTTAAATGTACGACCTGACTAGGTTCTGTCGTGATGCCGCTTTCGTCGATCGCCCAATGTTTAGCTGCAGCTTGAATGAGGATCCGCCGCGCCTGTGCACCGTTCATGCGCAAGCTGTCGTAAAAAGCGGGTACCGATACGCTTGCTGCAGTTAGCATGATCCCGTAGGCGAAAAAGATTGGATTGCCATACGTTTTGTCATCGACCGGTGACGACTCGATCTGCACCTTATTCCAATCTGCATCCAGTTCTTCCGCGAGCATGAGTGCCTGCGCGGTTGTGGCGCCTTGTCCCATTTCAGATGCCGGCGCGTAGATGGTAATCGTGTCATCGGGCGCGATGTGCACCCAGGCAGTCGATAGTCCGTGTGCTTGACCGGCCACCGGTTGCGAGCCGATGCGTGTGAACGCTGGTATGGAGAATGCAAACGTTAGACCCACACTGCCTAGCACGAAATCTCGTCGGGTGATGTTTTGTAAGTTGTGCATTGATAGGGAGAGGTAGTGAGGGTAATTAGGTTCCGCAAAAATAGCAGATAAACATTAGAGGGTTGTTAGCGGCGTTAGTCAAACAAAAGTGTTTTTCTGTTTGTTTTTTTGTTTGGGGGAACAGCGAGATCTACACGAGTTGGTTGAGTGGGCACGCTAAGCGATCATGAACTTATTCGACTAAAATCAGAGCGGTGGCGTCACCCTCGAGTTCCATGGTGGAATCGAGCAGCCGCACGTTAAAGCGCTTTTTTAGAAGATCGACTCTGGTAAGGGGGACAAGCAAGAGTAACGACTGTGTCCCAGACCGCTCAACCAGATCGGCGATCTCCGTCTCGCTTTTCAACCACGGGATCCTGCCGCGCACGTAATAAACGTATACGGCGGGATTGACCCCCCAGGTGGCGAGGGGTCTTACCTTGTTTGTTAGCTGCGGTAGGGTTTGTGCGAGTTGGTGCGTCATGTATCGATCAGGGCTCCATGCACGTCCGCTGCTCGCCAGCAGCGAAAATGCTAGAGCGAGACCGGCGCCGCTAATCCAGAGATCCCGCTTAAGTCCTGGCCGGCGCCAGCAAAGTATCAGCGTTGCAAGCGCAATAGCTGAGAAGACAACGGCGAGTTCGTGTTTGTTGGCAGTGTTAAACATCGCCCAGAAAGCTGTGACCCCAATCAGTGCGAGATGCAATGGCAGCATGACGCGCTCGTAAATTGTGCGCAGACGAACCGCCTTGCCGTGAGCTAGATCGATCAGGCCCTTTGCTAGTAGCAGGCACATTGGCACAAGGACCGGAAGCATGTAGAAAGGTCTATGTTGAGTCCCGAAACTGAGGAAAATGGCGGGCAGTATAATCAGGCTCGCCAATAGTCCCACACCGGGTTCACGCCAGTGACGATAGAGCGTAAATGCCGTGGCTGGCAGCAGTGTAAGCCAGGGTAGTATCAGCTCTAACGGTCGGTAGAAATAATAAAGGGAAAAAACCTCACGCCAATTGGGCCGCAACAGAGCGCCGCTCAGTTGCGATTGTGCGAGCGAAGCATCGACTAGTCGTTCCTGTAACAGCCACCACCACGGCAGTGCTATTGCTAAATAAAAAATGAAACCGCCGGCCGGGCGGATGACAGATCGCAGCAGTTGCAAATCCCGGCCAGTGAAGTACAGGTGAACAGCTGTAGTAACCAAGAGGAATGCAGGAAGGTGCGGACCTTTGGTCAAGCTCGCCATCGCGTAGGCCCCCCACATGCTGTAACTTGCGAGAACGGAAAGGCGTTTTCCCGCATCCTTAGCTGCAGAAACGAAAGCCACATAGCCCGCCGTACACCAGAACGCGTACAGCAAATCGGGCCGAGCGTCATGGGAGAATCCCATGTAGCCTGCTGAGCTTACGAGTATCAGCGCTGCCGCCGTGCCAATTGTCCGATCGAACAGTACTGAACCTAATAGCACTGTCAAAAAAATGAGCCCGATACCGGCACCTACCGACGCTGCCCGGCCGTGCCATGGTTGAATGTGTTCAAGACTTGATGTAACCCAGGCGACAGCGCCTGTGATCCAGTAATTCAGAGGAGGTTTATTGAGCCGGGGTTCGCCATTGAAATAGGGTACAACCCAGTCACCATGCGTGTGCATTTCCTCCGCGCTTCGGACGACTAGCACTTCGTGGGCGTCTAACGGCAGACTTTGTATCTGTGGAAGAGCAACGAGTAGCCCGAGGATCAATACTAATGCCGTGCTAGTGCCAGAACCAGCGTTAATCTTCCTCACCGGACTCGTCAGGCAGCCGGTGCCTGTTTGCTAATTAAATAGAGGTTACGTAGGTAAATAAGACTGCCGGTGCTTTGGCCAAGAATGAAAACGGGATCGAGCTTGTGAATGGCGTATGTCAGTAGGATCAAACTACCACAAATGCTCAGATACCAGAACGTGATCGGGATGACGCTTTTCTTTGCGCGCTCGCTGCTCAGCCATTGCACGAAAAAGCGTGCACCGAAGACGGCCTGCCCTACGAAGCCGATTACCAGCCATGTATTTTCAGTCATCGTTCAATCCAACTCTTTGTAGTCCGTGTGTTTGGCGCGCCATTGCAACCAGGCAACACCAAATAAGTCAATTAACCCAACCCAAAGACGGTTATGAAATCCATAATTGGATTGCCCGTGCTGCCTTGGCCGATGGTTTACCTCTACTGACAAGGTAGTTCCGCCTCCGCGTTGAATAAGTGCAGGAAGAAAGCGGTGCATGTGATCGAAATAAGGAAGCTCAAGAAACGCTTGTCGGTTGAAAAGCTTCAAGCCGCATCCCGTGTCAGGGGTTGCGTCTCGGAGGAGACTGCGGCGTACAGCATTTGCAACCATAGATGAAAAGCGTTTAAAGGAAGAATCCTGTCGACGACGACGATAGCCGCAAATCATCTGTAGATTTGTTTGTCCGGTTGCTTTGTCACGCGCAGTAAGCAGCTTGGTAATGTCGTCAGGATCATTCTGTCCGTCGCCGTCTAAGGTCACAATCCACGGACCGCGTGCGGTTTGTACGCCGGTGTGTATTGCCGTACTTTGCCCATAGTTGCTTTGGTGCTGCACGATACGGAGTCCTCGCGCTTCAGTCGCTCTGTATGAGATCAGTCTTGCGAGCGTTCCGTCGGTACTCGCATCATCAACGACGACGAGTTCATAATCATAATCTTTCAAGCTTGTGGTGATTTCTACAAGGAGCGCAGTAATCGAATCCACTTCATTGAACACCGGAATGATCACCGATAGGCTGGGCTCGCCTAGGTCTCGCCGTTGGCTTGCGCCAATGGGATCAGGACTGTTTTCGTTCAAGTGGCTTAAGCCGGCGGCTCAAAGGCCGAAGCATAACAGAACATAAGCTCCTCTTGCAGATGTAGCGTCAACAGCGGATCCTACTTGTGACGAATAAAGCCATCTGTTAACAAGGAGCAGACAATGGTAAAACCGCGAATTAGAATTTCCGTTGCCGTCTTCGTTGTGCTGTTTTGCTCGGTAGTAGCTACCGCGACCGCGCGTGAGCCCGTTCGCGCGCGTATAGAGGTAGAGGGCCTTCATGATCACCCGGCTTATACGCATATGATTACCACCGAGGGAAATTGGAAAACGCTCTACATCGCTGGGCAAACCCCGATAGCCACTGATGGTTCTTGCACGTCTCCGGGTGATTGGCGCGGTCAATATATCCTGGTCATGGAAAATCTGAAGAAAGTGCTCGCCGCCGGCCATGCTACATTTTCCGACGTTACATTTATCCGCCGGTTCGTGACTAGCATTGATGACTATTTCTCAATGCTCGCAGACAAAGAAAATCCAGTTGCTGATTATTTCGAGGGTGAACCGCCGGCCAGCACACTGATCGAAGTAAGCCGGCTTGCCGATAGATGTTACTTGATGGAGTTCGACCTCATTGCTGCGGTGCCTGCTAAGTAGGTCGATCGCCAGCTACCCGACAAGTGCGGGTAGCCAGTGAATCCTTGGATGGCACTTACGTCGTCTTAATTATAGCCTCCAGACTTGTACGGCTTTGGTCTGGTGGCAGTTGGAAAAAAGTGATGCAGGTTTCGTATCTACTCATAGCGAAAACTTCGGTGGGCGCATGATAGCGAATGATGATGGTCGGTTCACGGTAAACGGTGAAAACTTATGGTACGGCTTGCTCTTACCGATCGGGTCGTTTTCGACACCTTTCTCCAAGACTACAAGGATGTGTTAGGCCTCCTAATCGAACCGGCGCTTATGTTCGGTGCAGTAAGCGTCCCATCGCCCATGTCCGATAGTGGTTTATCCATCACTTTGATGGCGACTACGGCGATGAGGTGGCTGGGAGACCAGGATTCGAACCTGGATTGGCGGAGTCAGAGTCCGCAGTCTTGCCGTTAGACGATCTCCCACTTTAGGCTTGAGTTTCAGGTATCAGCCAAAGCGGATCAAGCGGCTCGGCATGAACTGCGCGGGATCCGTGATGTGTGTGATCCCGGCGACGATAATGACGTCGCCCTCCCGCAGGAGTCGGCGGGGCTCACTGACGCGAGTAGCAATCCTGTCGGCAACGGCAGTCTCAACGGTGTAGGTCCAGTGGGTGTGAACAAGGATGACGATGCTGATTGTTCTATAAACCGCGAAGAATCGAAGGCAGCACCGAGTTGCAGAACGCCGGCTCGAGCCCACTTACTGCATTCGACTTTTTCCTGTTGTTGGGGAGGTGAACTCGTGCGTAGTGCTGGAGCCAGGGGCTGCAGTCGAGTGCGCTTAACGCTTCGAGTATTGCGGGCGTTTACGTGCTTTGCGCAGGCCGATTTTTTTCCGCTCCACTTCTCTGGCGTCGCGGGTGACAAAGCCCGCGCGGCGTAACGGGCTGCGCAGCGTTTCGTCGTATTCAATCAGTGCCCGGGTAATGCCATGGCGAATGGCACCCGCTTGACCCGATAGCCCACCGCCTTTTACCGTTACTTTTATGTCGAAATCACTGGGCATGTTCACTGTCTCCAGTGGCTGACGCACGATCATGCGAGCGGTTTCCCGGCCGAAATAGGTATCGAGTGATCGTTGATTGACATTGATCTGACCGGTACCGCGCTTTAAGAATACACGCGCCGTTGAGCTCTTCCTGCGCCCGATCGCATTATAGCTATCTTCTGTCATGTTCAGATTTCCAATAGTTGCGGTTGCTGGGCGGTGTGTTTGTGTTCCGCGCCAGCGTACACTTTTAGTTTTCGGAACATGGCGCGTCCGAGTGGCCCCTTTGGCAGCATGCCTTTAACCGCCAGCTCAATCGCTCGCTCGGGCTTGCGGGCCATGAGTTTCTCGAAACTCATCGATTTGATGCCACCGGGGTAGCCGGAGTGGCGGTGATACATTTTGTCGGTGCGTTTGTTGCCGGTAACGGCAACTCTCTCCGCGTTGACGACGATTATGTAATCACCGGTATCAACGTGCGGTGTATACTGGGGCTTATGTTTGCCGCGCAGGCGGCGGGCGACTTCGGTAGCCAACCGGCCGAGTACCTTGTCAGTAGCATCGATCACGTACCAGTCGTGGCGCACATCGGCAGGTTTGATGCTGACAGTTTTCATCAGGGTGCTGAGTGACGGTCAAAAAGGAGCCGCAATGTTAAGGATCCGTCTTTGATGTGTCAACCAGCAGCCTGGATAAATCACGGTAAAACAACCACTAATGACTGCACGTAGAAAATCCTTTGGTGACGAGCTGATCGGTGCTGTCGATGCGGTGTTGCGCGAGGCGTTTCCCTCCCAGATGCTTAGCGGAGCCCCGTATTCGACCACGCCTAGTGAGCAAGGGATGCTCAGCGACGCCGACCGAGCTTGTTCAGCCGCACTCATGCGGGTGAATCACGCCGGAGAAGTCTCCGCCCAAGCCCTGTATCGAGGTCAGGCGATTACTGCTCGGGATCCTGCATTACAGGACGGCTTGCTCGAATCGGCAACCGAGGAAACCGCTCATCTTGATTGGTGCCGACAGCGCTTGGCAGAGCTCGGTGATCGACCCAGCCGTCTCGATCCCATTTGGTATCTTGGTTCGTATTTGACCGGGATGGTTGCGGGCGCTGCGGGTGATCGCTGGAACCTCGGGTTTCTAGCGGAAACCGAGCACCAAGTTGTGGAACATTTAGACCGACACCTAAGACGTTTACCCGCCGCAGATCTTACCAGCCGGGCGATCGTTACCAAGATGCGTGAGGATGAAGCGGGGCATGAAGCCAAGGCGTTAGCTAGCGGCGCTGCGCAATTGCCCGGTGTGGTAAAGATGGCGATGCGGTTACAAGCAAGGATTATGACGACACTAGCATATAGAATTTAGGTACTTGAACTCGAGCGACCGGACTTCTCTTTTCAAGCCGTTACGTCTTGCCCGACCTCTACAGAAATGTGCGGAACATGAAAAAGAATATGATCGCTAAAGTCGCGCCAGCCGGCAAAGTGATTATCCACGACATGAAGATTCCCCAG
>CAZBOQ010000312.1:0-1919 GCA_964493555.1 uncultured Gammaproteobacteria bacterium
AAACGATTCCAGCAATACCCGGAACCGTCAGGGTCGCCTGTATTCTGGACATAAGCGCGATAAGTAAAACCAGATTAAGCGCCAACCCGAGGTCAGCGATCAATCCGAAAGCGCGGTAGTAGAATGCCATGAAAATAAGAACCAGCACGAAACCGATCTGCACTGAACGAAAACCACGGTCTATATTGTCCTGCCCGAGGCTCGGGCCAACCGTACGTTCTTCTATAATCTCAATTGGTGCCGCCAATGAACCCGCCCGCAGCAGCAGCGCCAAGCTTCGCGCCTCTTCGCTACTATCAAGACCGGTAATCTGAAAGCGCTTGCGCAATATGTCACGGATGGTTGCGACGTTGATTACTTCTTCCTTGATCGTCCGATGCTTTTCCAGTTCGCCAGCTTGGTTGCGTATCGTTTCCGTTTTCGGCTCTATATAAACGGTCGCCATCGGACGTCCGATTTCCGACTGAGTCGCTGCAGCAAAAATGCTCGCACCTTTGCTGTTCAACGTAATATTGACGTTCGGAGACCCGGTTTGCTGATCAATGCCCGAGCGCGCATCGATAATATATTCGCCTGTAAGCATGATGTCTTTGTGCAGTAACTGCGGTGTTCCGTCGCGCTCGAAATAGAGTTTAGACCGCACCGGCACGCTCCCGGCCAACGCGTCTCGCACGTCGTTTTCTAGATCGACCATGCGAAACTCAAGGGTCGCGGTGGCGCCTATTATCATTCTCGCCTCTGCAGCATCCTGAACGCCCGGCAGCTGCAATACCACCCGATCTAGTCCCTGCTGCTGGATAATCGGCTCAGACACACCAAGCTCATTAACCCGGGAGCGTAGCGTCGTGATGTTTTGATCGATTGCAAGCTTACGAGTCTCCTCTAACACTTCCGGTCTGATCGTACCGACCAGACCGAAGTCCTTTTCCACTTCGCGTAAATCTAGCTCTACGAACTGGCTTTGAATCAGCCCGCGCGCCGCGTTACGATCGTCCCGGCTGCGAAAACGCATGGTGATACCCTGAGCGTCGCTGCGGCTCATTGGTAAATAGCGGATACCGTCACCGCGTAGCGCTGTCTTGATATCCGAGATGAATCTCTCCTCCGCCTGGCGATTCACCCCCTGCATATCCACTTCCATTAGAAAATGCACACCGCCTCGTAGATCGAGTCCCAGATACATAGGTTTACCGCCGAGTGCCTTCAGAAAATCGGGCGTCGATGGGGCAAGATTCAGCGCAACAGAATAATCATTGGCGCCCAATGCAGCTTGGACAACCTCTCTTGCTTTAAGTTGTGTCTGCGTATCGCTAAAGCGGATGAGCATGCGGGTCTCGCTTCGCTCGATCGCTTTCGGCACAAGGCCCGCTTCCGTAAGGGCGGCACTTGCCGTTTGTTCAACCGTCTCAGTCAGCACCAAACCGCGCGTTTGGGAGATCTGTAACGACGGATCCTGCTCGTAAAGGTTCGGAGCGGCATAAAGCGCACCCAGTGCAACCACGATTACGATCACTGCGTACAGCCAAATTGAATAACGGTTCATCGATGCGACGTTCTACAAGGTTTTCATCGTGCCCTTGGGCAGCACGGCCGAGATGGCATTGCGCTGTACTTTGACTTCCACGCCTTGTGCAAGCTCCATAACAATAAAGTTCTCACCGAGATCTTTAACTCGACCCAAAAGTCCACCATTTGTGACGGCTTCATCGCCTTTGGCTAACGCATCTACCATCTTGCGGTGTTCCTTTGTGCGTTTCATTTGCGGGCGAATCAGCAAAAAGTAGAAAATTATGACCAGCAGGATCTACGGCAGAAAGTCCAAAAGCCCCGGTCCACGCGCCGCCGTCGCCGTCTGAGCCCATGCGTCATTAAACAAAAAGTCCATAAAAGTATTATGCCACAGCCAACCTGCTTTGCGC
>CAZBOQ010000313.1:0-3361 GCA_964493555.1 uncultured Gammaproteobacteria bacterium
GATCATGATTTGAAGATTTTCTTCGAACAAGCGACGTTTAGTTTTAGGCGCAATATCGAAAGCCGCCAGAGTCTCTGTCGAATAGCCGCGGCCAACCCCAAGCAGTACGCGCCCGTTGGAAAGCCGGTCCAGCACCGCGACTTGTTCCGCGGCCAACAGCGGATTACGCAACGGAAGTAGATATGAGGTCGTTGCAAGTTGGATCGTATTGGTGCCCGCGGCTACGGCCGCGAGCAGCATCAGAGGATCCGGGACTACAGCGTCACCGAAATGCGCTTCCGGCAGCCAGAACGAGTTGTAACCGAGCGATTCGGCATAGTTGGCCTGTTCGGTCAGATTGAGTGCCGAAAGATCCTGCATATCCCATGGCGTAAGTCCGAGGTGCATTTGCAGCGGTAGTGGCTAGCTTCTCTTTAGCGTCAGGCATTACTTGCCGCTACGGTTGCTATAGCTTACCTGAGTGGGAACACGTTCGGGTTAAACCGATTCTCGCAAACCCATCGTTTCCAAACGCGGCAGTACTTCATCGCGAAAATACGGAAACTCGCCGGAGAAATCGACGAACGAAAGGGTTGCGCCAGCGCAGCCGATTTCGTGCAGTTTTGCCAGTTCGTCGGCAACTCGATCCGGTGTACCGACCAGTGGAATGCCACCGTGGCCACCGGCCATGCGTTCGCGGAGTAATTTGATGACATCTTTTGGAAAGGACTCAGCATTGGCGAACATCAATTCGATAACCCGATCGACGGCAGCCCAGTCGGCGTTGTCCCGCGCGTAATGGTCATGAAAATCGTCGGCCTCTCTCTGTGTCGACCGGCAGACTACATAGCTCAATGCTAGCACGCCGACCTCACGTCCCTGGGTGGCGCTCTGTGCCGTAAGATCGATGATGTCCTTGCGTGATTTTTCATGTTCGATTACAGGTGTAAACAGGTAATCAGCATTGCGGGTCGCAAAGTCGCGACCCTCCTCGGAACCACCAGCATTAAGAATGGGGATCCGGCCGTGGACGGGTTTCGGAAAACTATGCACGCCTTTTAACAGATAGAACTCGCCGTCCCAATCAAAGTCGCCGTCCAGGTCGTCCCAGCACTTGCAAACGACGTCGAACCATTCCTGGCCGAGCCGGTAACGGGTCGCGTGGTCGCCGGGCAAGGTGAATCCGAGTGCCTCGTATTCCGGCTTGTTCCAACCGCATACTACATTCAACCCGGCGCGGCCGTTACCGATTTGATCCAGAGTAGCGAGTTGTTTGGCAGCGATGACTGGGTTGTGAAACCCGGTGTGCGTGGTTGCAAAAACGCTAATGTTGTTGGTACAGGCTAACAGACCTGCGGCCCAGGGCAGTGTTTCGAGTGCGTCGCTCTGGAAGTTCGTGGCCCCGCCGTAACCGATCCAGCGCGCGATTGGTAATTGGAACTCCAAGCCGGCTGCGTCGCTTAGCCGAGCTTGTTCGACATTGTTCTTCCAGGAATTGTTCCAGCGTTCTGGGACCTGAGTGATTGCCTGGCCGCTCGAGCAGTTGGCGGAGAAGATGCCGAGCTTGAGCTTATTGCGACTGTTGACTAATGCTGACATTGGAATCTCGTGAAAATCTCTTTCATTTTGGTAGTTTAGATATCACAGCACTCATACAGTTTCCAGCTAAGTTGTGTATCATGGTACGCGGAGCGGTTCTGATGTCGCCGGTATAGGTAATCACTGTCTATAGAGGAAATCAATGAACGATTCGGTCAAAGTTGAAGAAATTCTTGCTCATGTGAATCGAGACCAGCTCATCCAGGATGTGCTCGATATGACCAACATCCTGAGTCCCACCGGCTCGGAAGGCGCGATGGGCGATTGGATGGAGAATCGCTATAAGGATATGGGCTTGGATGTGATCCGACAGGAAGTCGAGCCGGGCCGGCCGAACATCTTTGGGATCCTGCGCGGTGAGGGTGATGGTCCGACCTTACAATTCGATGGTCACTTGGACGTATCGTTCACTGGCAAGGAAGACTTCATGCGCGGTGGCGCATCGTCCGATTTCGCCAGATTGGACTCTATTGATGGCGAGGAATGGATCCTCGGTGCCGGTAGTTACAACATGAAAGCGGCACACGGCGCCTATATAGCCTGCGTGGAAGCGATTCAAAAATCCGGTATCAAACTCAAGGGCGATATCATGCTGTCGGCGACCTCGGGTGAGATCGAGTGCAATCAAATAGATGATTTTCAGGGCTCTTATTACCGCGGCAACGGCGCTGGTGCCTCACATGCGGCCTCTCACGGCATCGTCCCCGACTTTGCCATACTCGGTGAGCCGACCGAGTTGAATTTGATGATCGGGCACTTTGGCTCGTTTTGGACCAAGGTGACCATAGGGGGCGGAACGGTGATGCACACCGCTTTCTCGGATGATTCCGAGAACGTCATTGAGAAAATGACGGTTGT
Organism: uncultured Gammaproteobacteria bacterium; assembly: GCA_964493555.1. Lineage (GTDB taxonomy): Bacteria > Pseudomonadota > Gammaproteobacteria > JADZEE01 > JADZEE01 > CAZBOQ01. The sequence goes on from CAZBOQ010000313.1 coordinate 2,437, forward strand.
CATTGATCGTTTTAGCAAGTTTAAGAAGGAATTCGCCGCAAAGACGCAATACAAGGGTTACTGCGGAAAGGTGAACATTGCGTCGATCCAGGGGGGGCGTCCATGGAAGTCGTCTCGTACGCCGGATGCAGCAAGTCTATACATGGACATTCGTTACCCACCGGGCTGGACACCGCTAAAGATTAAAGCCGAGATCGACCGTGTGCTATGGGAACTCAAGCAGGAGTACCCCGATCTGCAGATCAAACAGCAACCGTTCTCGACCAATCCTCCCACCGAAGTGCAGGAGGATGATTACATCGTCGGCGCTGTCCAACGTGCGCACAAAGCGATTTTTAACAACGATACTAAAACCATTTACAACCTGTGGTACTCAAATGCGCCACCGCTAAACGCCATGGGTGCCCAGGCGCTGAACTACGGTTCGGCCGGAAGTCGTCGGATCAAGGGGCTTACCTTGTCGGATAAAGATCGTGAATACGTGCATGTAAATGATCTTTTCGAATGCTCCAAGGTCTATGTAATGGCAGCGTTGGATATTTGTACCAAAACTCGAACCGAGGTACGCCCGGACCTGACCTGAGCTGATCTGTCGCGTTACGCGGTAGCGCTAACCAATGCACAACTTCGAAGCTCAATTCGCGCGGGCGGTTATTGCTCATCGTTGGTGGATAATCGTTGCGTCGCTGTGCCTGGTCGCTGCGATGGCGAGCGGTGGGCGGCTGTTGTGGTTCTCAGCGGACTATCTGATTATGTTCGACGAGGACAACCCGGAGCGGTTGGCCCACGAACATATCGAAGACACTTTTAGCAAAACCGATAATTTTCTCTTAGTGATTGCGCCGCATAGCGGAGATGTGTTTTCCCGCGACGTGCTACGGGTTGTCGTAGACCTAACTGAACAAGGTTGGTTACTCCCTCACTC
>CAZBOQ010000314.1:0-27660 GCA_964493555.1 uncultured Gammaproteobacteria bacterium
TTACCGAGTACTGAAACCCGGCGGCGCCAATATATGCAGCTTTCTATCCAAACGGCGACTACCGAAACCACTCTTACTTCGTCCCCTTTGAGGCCGCTTTTCGCTCTCATCACGACTAACGGTTCTGGCGCATGGTGGGTGTGAAAGCTAGATCGACTGACACCTTCACCCCTAGACTCCTGCTCGATAGATACTACAACTCAGCACAGACTGGGTCGACATACCCCATGAATCCCCAGATCGATCAGATACTGGACGGAATCTTCGATGGTTACTAATGCATGACCGAATCCTTCCTGATGTAGTCTCAGGCTGTTCGGAAAGTATGATCCCTAGCGCACTCGTTGGTTGATGGTACACTCGCTTGCTCAAACGCACTGAGCGCTTCCCGCTCGGTACGAGCAGACTCCAAAATAGAAAGAGGAAACAATGCTTTTCGACCTGAATGAACAACAGCAACTGGTCCAAGATACCGCCAAACGCTTTGCTGAGGAGGACATCGCGCCAACCTTGGAAGAAGAAGAAAGAAACCATGAGTTTCGCGCGGAACGAGTCGCCAAAATGGGGGAACTTGGTTTTTTCTCATGCGTACTGCCAGAGGAATTGGGAGGCAACGGCATGGGTTTTCTTGAATCCGCGCTTATGGCAGAACAAGTCGCCAAAGTTTCTGCATCATGGCGCTTGCCTTTCAATATGCAGAATCTTGGGCCACCGCTGGTCGTGGCAAAATTCGGCACTCAAGAGCAAAAACGGAAATATATACCCGGGTGGATCGACGGGAGTCAGATCGGTTTTTTCGCGATGACAGAGCCAAATACGGGTTCTGATGTCGCGAGCATGAAAACCTATGCTATCGATCAGGGCGATCACTATGAATTACATGGCAATAAAATGTGGATTTCTAACGCCCATGTCGGCGACGCGGGCCTTCTGTATGCCTACACCGATAAGGAAAAACATCACAAAGGGATCTCGGCTTTCATTATCGAACCCAAGAACCTGGACGGATGCACTGCCACGGCAATCGAAACCAAGCTTGGATTGCACTGCTCACCTACTGGCGAATTCGTCTTTGAAGGAGCGAGGATCCCCAAGGATGCCCTACTGGGCAAAGAAGGCGATGGATTCAGTATCTGCATGTGGCAACTCAATCACACCCGCCTAGGCTGCGCCGCGGGAGCGCTGGGTGTTGCGGGCGGCGCTCTCGACGCGGCGATCGCCTACGCAAACGAACGCACTCAGTTCGGAAAACCGATATCGGAACACCAGATGATTATGGCGCAGATCGCGGAGATGGTCGTCGAACACCAATCGGCCCAACTACTGGTTTACCGATCGGCATGGCTGAAAGATCAAGGGAAACCCAACCAGTACGAAACTTCGGTGGCAAAACTCGCTGCCTCCGAAGCCGCCGTACACGCCGCCAACGAATGCATGAAGATTTTTGGATCGTTTGGGTACTCTACCGAATATCCGGCGGAACGCTTTTACCGAGACGCGAAATCCTTACAGGTAGTTGAAGGAACCTCCAACGTACAGAAAATCATCATCTCCGGAATGGCCTGCGGGCGAACACAAAATCGCTAAAGCGGCGAGTAGGAAAGAATGTAATGAAACCCTATTTCGAAAAAATGCAGCCTTTCGGCAAGAAATTAAAACCAGCGCGTCTCGAGCGTGCCACAGAGAGTCTTGCGCAATTGAAGGAAATCGAGGCAACTATAACGGCAGCTAAGTCGAAGGTCCGTGAAGTCGGTTTCCCGACGGAAAAGATCAACGCGCGCGGCATCATGACGGTCTGGCAGCGACTCGAATATCTGGTAGATGAGGATACCTGGCAACCGTTACACAGTTTGTACAACCCATCTCAAAACGAAGAAGGCACCACTAATGTTGTCGACGGGCTGGGCAAGATCTCCGGGCGCTGGGCCGTGATCATCGGATTCGACAACAAAGTGATGGCCGGTGCTTGGCTACCCGGTCAATCGGAAAACATTCTGCGTGTCACCGATCTTGCGCAACGCTTGAACATCCCGCTCGTCTGGTTAGTCAATTGCAGCGGCGCAAAACTACCGGAACAAGAGAAGTTCTATGCCAATCGGCGCGGCGCTGGCACACCATTCTTCAGACACGCCGAGCTAAACCAGGCTGGTATCCCGATACTCGCCGGCATTTACGGCACTAACCCGGCGGGCGGCGGATATCAGAGCATCAGTCCGACGATTTTACTGGCACACAAGGATGCCAACATAGCAGTTGGCGGTGTCGGCATCGTATCCGGCATGGCGCCGAAAGGCGGGTTCGACATCGACACGTTGAACGAGTTGATCGATAAAACCCGTGATTTCCGCGCTAAGCCGCCCGGCAGCGTCGACACCCATTTCGATGAAACCGGATTCTTCTCTCACGTTTACGAAGAGGAAACCGATGTGCTCGATGGAATCAAAGACTACATGCGCGATATTCCAGCGTATGGGCCGAGTTTTTTTCAGGTCGCCGAACCCGCTGATCCTGAGTTCCCTGCAGAGGATCTTTACTCGCTGCTACCGATCAACCAGAAAGAGATCTATGACTTCAACGAAGTGCTAGCGCGTCTAGTGGATGGTAGCGAGCACCTTGAATTCCGCCCTGACTACGGCCCGGAGATGTATACCGGACTTTGCAAAGTCGACGGCATGCTGGTCGGTTGCATCGGCAATCGACAGGGTTATCTGGGAAAAGGTTATCCGGAATACGCTGATTATCCCGGTATCGGCGGCAAGCTCTATCGCCAGGGCCTCATTAAAATGAATGAGTTTGTCACCCACTGTGGACGCGACCGGGTTCCTATCATTTGGTTTCAAGACACGTCCGGGATCGACGTGGGTGACCTCGCGGAAAAAGCCGAGGTGTTGGGCCTTGGACAGTCGTTGATTTATTCAATCCAGCAAACAGAGGTGGCAATGATGTTGGTGGTCCTGCGTAAAGGCAGCGCGGCTGCACACTATGTGCTGGGTGGACCGACGGCCAACCGACACAACGCTTTTACCCTAGGCACCTCGGCGACTGAGATCTACGTGATGCACGGCGAGACCGCTGCGGTAGCCACTTACGCGCGCCGCGCGGTGAAGGAAAAAGATGCTGGCCGCCCGCTAGAACCAATCATAGAAAAAATGAACAGCCTCGCACAGCGCTATATCGACACTTCGGATCCGGATTACTGTGCACGCAACGGCCTAGTCGACGAAATAGCGAAACTCGACGACTTACGTGGCTACCTCAAGGCCTTTGCCGGCGCTGCCTACCAAAACCCAAAATCGATATGCCCCCGTCACCAAATGATTCTGCCGCGAATTATTCGAGGTTAACGACCGTTAACCCTCACTCTCTGTCAAGGAGAGAGGCTGAGGGTTTACCTATCAAAATAGCGCTATCACTCTCGCCTCGGATGGCAAAGGACCCCTTCGGTCACAACTCCCCGAACGAGCCACCCTTCTCCGCCAAACGCTTTAACAGCGTAGCCGGTTCCCAATAACCATATTCGTTACCCAATGTTTCACCGAATTCGATTATTTTCTCGTATACGGTTCCTACCCCGATACGGTCTGCAAAGTACATAGGTCCACCTCGGTAGGAGGGGAACCCATAACCGTTGATCCAAACGATATCAATATCGACCGAACGGAGCGCGATCCCCTCTTCGAGGATGCGGGCACCCGTATTTATCAAGGGATAAATGCAGCGTTCAACGATCTCCTGGTCGCTGATCTCGCGGCGTACAATCCCGAGGCGTGCTGCTTCAGTACGGATGAGTTGGTGTACAGCTTCATCCGGAATAGTCCGCCTTGACCCTTCTTCATAGCGGTAATAACCACTACTGGTTTTTTGCCCGAGACGACCTTGTTCGACCAAGCGATCCGCAATCACAGCATAACGGTCATCACCCGGTAAATCAGTCCGCTCCCGGCGAACTTTATAACCTACATCCAGACCCGCAAGATCGCCCATAGCCATCGGGCCCATTGGCATGCCGAAATCATACAAGGCCCTATCAACTTGTGACGGCGTTGCGCCTTCCAACAACAAGAGGCCAGCCTCGCGCCCGTAGCCCTCTAACATTCGATTACCAATAAATCCATAGCAAACCCCAGAAAGAACGCCTACCTTACGGATCGATTTCGCCATTTTCATCGCGGTCGCAACGACGTCTTTTGCGGTTTCTCTGCCGCGCACGACTTCTAACAAACGCATGACATTGGCTGGGCTGAAGAAATGCAAACCAACAACGTCGGCAGGACGCTTAGTTTGGGCAGCAATATGATCGACATTCAGATACGAAGTATTAGTAGCGAGTACGGCGCCTGACTTACAGACCTTATCTAGGTTCCGGAAGACGTCCTCTTTTATGCTCATCTTCTCGAACGCCGCTTCGATAACTAGATCGGCATCCGCTATGTCGGCGTAATCTGTGGAACCGGTGATAAGACTGATACGCTCTCTGACCTGCTGCTCGGTAAGGCGACCCTTTTTCGCTGTATTAAGATAATTCTTCTCAATAATCTCCAAACCTCGTCCTAGCGGAACCTCTTCGATTTCCTTGATCACCACTGGAATACCGGCATTGGCAAAACTCATCGCAATACCGCCGCCCATCGTACCGGCGCCAATCACGGCGACCGACTTTATGTCGCGCACGGGGGTGTCTTTCGGAATATCCGGAATCTTCGCTACCATGCGTTCGCCGAAGAACACATGCCGTTGCGCCCCGGATTCTGGCGATTTGACACACTCAATGAACAACTCCCACTCCCGCTCGATGCCCTCCTCGAACGGTAAAGCAACCGCGGCCTCTACCGCCTGGACGCAGCGTTCCGGAGCGAAAAAACCACGACTCCGCTTCGCGATCCGTTTACGGGACTCGGCAAACACTTCTACACCAGCAGTAGCCGTGTCCACGTCTAAATTGCGGAGTTTACGTAATGGTGCCGCATCCACCACCAATTCTTCAGCATATTTCAACGCGCCCTCGAGTAGATCTCCGTCTAGCAAACGATCGATAACTCCATTTTCATGCGCCTCTGCTACCGAAATCGGTTGGCCCGTCGTAATCATTTCCAATGCCTTCTCCGCACCGATCGCACGGGGTAACCGCTGCGTCCCACCGGCCCCCGGTAAAAGCCCTAAAGTAACCTCAGGCAGACCAACCTTGGCCGACGCCACTGCGCAACGATAGTGACAGACGAGTGCCACCTCAAAACCACCACCCAGTGCCGTACCATGAATCGCCGCAACGATAGGTTTTGGCGAAGCCTCGAATGCATCCGTAAATGCCAGCGTACGCATGTCCTCCAGCGGCTGATCAAACTCTTTGATGTCTGCCCCCGCGATGAAAGTGCGCCCGGCGCAAATCAAGACGCTTGCTTTTACCGAATCATCGGCAGCAGCTTTCGAGATCGCGTCGACCAGTCCCGCGCGCACACTCTTGGACAAAGCATTAACAGGTGGATTGTCGATGCGGATAATGCCGAGATTTCCGCGGGTTTCAAAACTGACTGTTTCGCTCATGGGCACTTCACCTTTGATTTGCAGATACCTGATAATGGGAGTCGGAGTCTAACAGCCTGCTGCGAAACTCTCATGCAAAGTGACATTGAGGAGCATAATCCAAAATGAGTGGTTTTTATGAATTGGAACCTGCAGCTCAGGCGCAGCATTTGCAAGCGCTCGCAGTGACTGCCCTTAAGCATTGGAACGTGTCCGCTAGTGCCGAACTGAATCTAATTAAACACAGGGAAAACGCAGTATTCAGCGTCACCGATAAAGGAGCTTCCCGTCGCTACGTGATCCGCGTGCACCGAGCCGGATATCACAGCGATCAGGAACTGCTTTCAGAGCTACAATGGATACGCGCTCTGAAGAATTCCGGTGTACTGACTCCCGATGTGATCCCGACAATCGATGGTGAACTGTTTAAATCAGTAAGACACGTAAATGTGCCCGAACCGCGACAAACAGATCTGGTCGCCTGGATAGACGGCAAACCGCTGGCGGTCATCGAGGACGATACGAGTGTAGATGAGCATGCGTTGATCGAAAGCTATCGGCTCCTCGGCGAGACGACCGCGCAACTGCACAACCAAGCCTCCACATGGGAGCTTCCAGCTGTCTTTACGCGCCACGCTTGGGATGTCGACGGTCTGCTCGGCGAGTCACCTTTTTGGGGAAGGTTCTGGGATCTCCAGGCGTTAAACGACACGCAGCGAGACCGATTGCAAGTGCTGCGCCCGATTCTTGCCGAGCGTTTATCCGAATTCGGCAAAGGCGCCGATCGATATAGCATGATCCACGCTGATTTAATCGCGGAAAACATGTTGGTCTCCGCCGATGGCTTGCGCCTCATTGACTTCGATGACGCTGGTTTCGGCTGGCATCTATTCGAAATCGCGACTTCCTTATTCTGGTTCTTAGACGCACCCTATTACCAGCAGCTCGAACAGGCTCTGCTCGGCGGTTATCAAAGCGCTCGATCTCTGCACGACGAACACATCGCACTGCTGCCATCGTTTCTGGTTGCCCGCGCAACAACCTATCTCGGCTGGGCGCACACGCGCAGCGAAACCGATACAGCCCGTGAGTTGACCTCGACTATCGTCGCAAAGGTAATGGCGCTAGTCGACAACTATCTTGACTGAGAATTTCTTCTTTTACGGACATTCAGCAAACCCGGCGGGTCGACGAGATTCGCGACAGTTGAGTCGGCTTTTAAATAAAGAGCTCGATTCGTATTGTGCCTTGGGCAACTGTGCGGACCTCTCGCAATGGGGCTCCAAAGCACCTCCTCTCGATAGACTAAAAATAACCTGAACCGACATAGGACTCCTCCCTACCGCCAGGAAAACGAGAGCCCGCAGGCCTCCCATAACGCTGCATAGCGCAGAGCATAATAGCCCCACGATCTGTTAATCTTCCTTTGTTTTGAAAAAACTTCTGGCCTGATAGAAAAACTCCACTAACGGCTAAATGAGCAATCTAATCACCATCACTAAACCTGACGATTGGCATCTGCATTTGCGTGACGGTGAGATGTTGGCAGCCGTATTGCCGTATACCAGCAATGTATTTTCACGGGCCGTTGTGATGCCCAACTTGAGTCCGCCCGTGACCACAGTTGCAAAGGCGAACGACTATCGACAACGCATAGTGGCCTGCCTGCCCGACGGTGCCGTATTTACCCCACTAATGACCTGCTACCTAACAGACAATCTAGATTCGAAAGAACTGATCGAAGGCCATCGCGAAGGCGTTTTTACCGCAGCCAAACTCTATCCTGCCGGCGCGACATATAACTCCGACAGTGGCGTCAGCGCAGTCGCCAAAATCTATCCAGTGCTCGAGACACTACAAACAATCGGAGCACCGCTGCTGGTTCACGGCGAAGTCGTCGATCCTGATATCGATATTTTCGATCGCGAGGCTGTCTTCATCGAGCGCGTAATGATCCCCATCCGCCACGACTTCCCTGCACTACGAATAGTATTTGAGCACGTCACCACTAGAGAAGCGGTTCAATACGTCGAGTCACAAAATAAGGGAGTAGCCGCGACCATCACACCGCACCACTTGATAATAAATCGCAATGCGATGTTCGCCGGCGGGATCCGGCCAGACCGCTATTGCCTGCCCGTTGCTAAGCGCGAACCTCACCGACTGGCGCTACGGCGGGCAGCAACGTCAGGGGACCGACGGTTTTTCCTAGGTACGGACTCGGCACCACATCTTGACCGCTTGAAATATGCTGAATGTGGCTGCGCCGGAATTTTCAACGCACCCACGGCGCTTTCGTGCTACGCACAGGTATTTGATGAAGAGAACGCATTAGACAAACTCGAGGCGTTCGCATCCTTGAATGGACCGGAATTTTACAAGTTACCAATCAATACGGAAACAATAACGTTGGCCAAGTCTCAGCACACTGTCCCGAACGAGATATCCGTCTCTGGCGATCGTGTGCGAGTTTTTGATCCGCAACCGTTGGATTGGGCCATTGTCTGACACCCTCTCCCTAGTGGGAAAAGTGAAGGGTAGAGGCCGTCTCAGCTAACGAAAAAGTTCGATCGCCGCCGCCGTCATTGCCTTAACACCCGTAATGATCGTGGGTTCCGGTAGCGGCACGAAATATGGTGAATGCAACGACGGCAATTGTAGTTGCCCATTTTGCGCCGCTTCAAATTTTTCTGGATCAACACCACCCAACCAATACATGAAACTCGGAATTTTCGGCTTCACACGCCCGTAGCGACCAAAATCTTCGCCGCCCATAACGGGTTTGCGGATCTGAATATTGTCAGCACCGACACGCTGGGCCAAAACTCCCATCACCCGTGCCGCAAGATCCGGATCATTATAAACCGCTGGCGTATACTCGTCCGCGGTTATTCTGATCTCCGGTAACAACTCTTCCGACAAACCCGCACCCAATCCCTGTGCGATAGCTATGCGTTTAATCCCGCCCAACAATTTTTGGCGCACCTGATCCGTATACGATCTAACGGTTAGTTGAAGATCGACTCGATTGGAAATGATGTTATGTTTCGTGCCGCCATGGATAGATCCGACCGTAACGACCGCGGCCTCCTGGGCTGGAATTTCACGTGAAACCAAAGTTTGCAGTGCGACTACAATTTGCGCGGCCAGCACTACCGGGTCCTTAGTAGTATGTGGGTAGGCACCATGGCCACCTACACCATGTACGGTAATGTCGACCGAGTCTACATTCGCCAGCGCATATCCCGAGACGTAGCCGAGCTTCCCCGCTGGAATATCGGCAGCCACATGCAGCGCCAAGTTGTAGTCAGGTCGTGGGAAACGTTCAAATAATCCATCCCTCAACATGGCACTGGCACCAGCTCCCCGCTCCTCAGCAGGTTGCGCGACCATCACTAAAGTGCCCCGCCATTGATCCCGTCGCGCCGCAAGTTGCCTCGCCGTGCCGACAAATACTGTCATGTGAATGTCGTGCCCACAGGCGTGCATGACACCTACCGTTTTGCCGAATTCATCCACGGCAGTCGCTCTGCTCGCGTATGCTACCGCAGATTGCTCTGCCACTGGGAGTCCATCGGTATCGGTACGCACCATTACCGTTGGCCCTTTCCCGTTTCGTAAAACACCTACCACTCCGAATCCCCCTACGCCTTCGGTAACCGTGTAACCAGTATCGCGAAGTTCATTGGCAATGCGTCCTGCAGTCGCTTTTTCCTGAAAGGACAGCTCCGGATTCCGATGTAAATGAAAATACAACTTCTCCAAAACACCATACTGCGAACTCACTGAAGCGTGTAAATCATCATCGGCCAACGCGGCTATAGAAAGAGTGCAAAACAAGGCGCCCAAAGCAGTCTTGTGAGATGCTGACCACATCAAGTTAAACTCCATTTTTAGTTAGACAAAGATACCACAGCATGGCCTGCCTCTCATTACAGCAAAAGCTATTAATGTTTTTATAAAACAATATCTTATAAATATATGGCCAGCTATTTTTGCAAAGTCAAAAATCATCTATAAATATTCGATGGCGCAAAGCAAATAGTACCGCGCCACGGAACTGAATATAGCGTTGTCAACTGTTTCTCCATTCTTGAAGCGCGGATGAAATGCTTACCTTAGCGTGCAAACTTATGTTTAGGAGAGTAGGAAGTCGCCACCAAGAGGAAAAACGCAGACCATCCTCGTGTATTGGATAACCGCGCCATGCATCCGGTTTGCGATGACTATGCACAGCAAAGTATTACGTGACTAGAAAGGCCTAGCCAAGGCTGCCGTCTCATTTGGTTTCTTGAATTTCGTGTTATGCTCACTCGAGCAAGATGCATGTTCGTGCTCGCTCAACCCGAGAGTCTTTTGCATCTGACGAGCGAAGAACTAGAGGTCAGCTGTTAAAGAAGTAACTCCAAACTATTTCATAACACGGAGTGATTTGTCGCCGTTCTCGAAACGGGCGATACTCCGGACACATCTTTCTCTTGGAGTATTTCCCGTGAGTTCTATGCTGGAAGAATGCGCCACCCTACTAGGCCCACAAGGTATTCTCACCGGCAACGACGTTGCTAGCCGGGTCGTCGGCTTCGGCAGCGAGCAGCCCATCCAGGCACGGGCAATCTTAAGACCATGTAGCACGGACGAAGTCGCCGCGTGTCTGCGCTACTGTCACACGGCCGGCCAGAGCGTTGTCCCACATGGCGGTATTACTAATCTGGTGCAATCGGCGCACACCGAACCCTCAGACGTGGTTTTATCCCTGGAACGTATGAATCGGATAGAGGAAGTAGACGCAATCGGGCGCACTATGACCGTCCAGGCTGGCGTCCCCTTGCAAATCGTCCAACAGGAGGCGAAAAAACACGAACTGATGTTCCCCGTCGACCTCGGCGCACGGGGCTCCTGTCAGATCGGTGGCAACGTATCCACCAACGCTGGCGGTAATCGTGTAATCCGCTATGGTATGACGCGTGATAACGTACTAGGTCTCGAAGCAGTACTCGCCGACGGAACAGTAATGTCATCACTAAACCGCATGATAAAAAACAACGCGGGTTACGATCTGAAGCATCTGTTCATCGGTACCGAGGGCACGTTAGGTATCATCACTCGCCTAGTATTACGCCTTCGCGAAGCATCCGTCAGCGAAAACACTGCCTTCGTGGCTTTCGAGAATTTCGAAAAGCTCGCAGGATTTCTGAAATTCATCGATCGCGAACTCGGCGGTTCATTGAGCGCTTTCGAAGCCATGTGGAACGATTTTTATCGCCTAGTGACCACGCCGCCGGCCAAAACCACTCCGCCTTTGGCACAGGATTATCCTTATTATGTGTTAGTCGAATCCCTCGGGGGCGATCAAGCTTCCGATTCGATCCGCTTCCAAACCGCGATGGAGCGCGCACTTGACGCAGGCTATGTGGCCGATGCGGTGATTGCTAAATCGGGTGTCGAGCGTACGCTAATGTGGGGTATGCGTGACGATGTTGAGCAACTCCGACAGATCTTCCCCACGTTCAATTTCGATGTAAGCCTCGCCATCAAAGATATGGAGAGCTATCTCGAAGAATTACACACGACTTTGGACAGCCGGTGGCCTAACAATCGGCGGATAACCTTTGGACACGTCGGCGACGGCAATCTACATTTCGCTATCGGCATTGGGGATGGCAGCGAGGAAGCTCGACTCGCCGTCGAAAAGTGTGTGTACGAACCACTTCAGGCTATCAACGGATCCATATCAGCAGAACACGGAATCGGCCTAGAGAAAAAAGAATTCCTAAATTTATCAAGAACCGCGACCGAGTTGGATCTGATGCTTACTTTAAAAAAAACGCTGGATCCGAAAGGGATTTTGAATCCGGGCAAAGTCTTTAACAGTTAAACGAGCCTGAACGGACATGGCCAAGGACATTTTCTCCCTTAAGGACCGGATAGCTCTAATCACTGGTGCAAGCCGTGGTATCGGTGAAGCAATCGCCAGAATATTTGCCCACCACGGCGCTCACGTCATCGTATCTAGCCGCAAGATAGACGACTGCAAGCTGGTCGCCGACAGTATCATTGCCGACGGCGGCACTGCCGAGGCCTACGCCTGCCATACTGGAGAAATGGACCATATTGAAGCCATCTATCAGCATATCGACAGTGCGCACGGAGGCCGAATCGATATCCTGGTGAACAATGCTGGCACCAACCCGTACTTTGGACACATCGTCGACACCGACATCGGAGCGTTTCAAAAAACCATCGATGTAAACCTGCGTGGATACTTTTTCATGTCTAGCCAAGCCGCCAGACGGATGCGCAAAACCGGCGGTGGCACCATTGTCAACGTTGCTTCGGTAAACGGTATCAAACCCGGTGTCAAACAGGGCATTTACTCAATCACTAAGGCCGCCGTCATCAACATGAGTCAGGCGTTTGCCAAAGAGTGTAGCGAATTCAATGTCAGAGTTAATGCTCTGGCACCAGGGTTAGTGGAAACCAAGCTCTCCGCCGCGTTGCACACAAACCCGGAACTTATGAAAAAAGTTGAAGACTCCGTCCCACTATCAAGGATTGCGCAGCCTGAGGAAATCGCTGCAGCAGCTCTATATCTGGCGTCGGATGCTGGTTCATACGCAACGGCAAGTTGTTTTACTGTAGACGGCGGACTACTCGCCGGGGGAGGCCTTTAAGCCAATGCATATAGATGATCCCGAGCAATACCTTAACGCGACAGAATGTATTGAGAGCGACGACCCAGATATTATCGTTTTTGCCAGCGATGCTGCGGGCGATTCACGCGATGACATAGAAATGGCGTGTAATATTTACTACGCCGTGCGGGACAAGATTCGCTACGACCCTTATTGCATCGAACTAACTCACACCGGCCTTAGCGCTAAGAACTGTCTACAAAATAAAGTTGGTTTTTGTGTCACCAAGGGCGCATTGTTGGCCGCAGCCTGCCGCAGTGTCGGAATCCCTGCGCGGGTTGGTTATGCCGATGTGCGTAATCATCTGGTCACTGGAAGGCTCGCGAAGCTGATGGGTACCGATCTATTCGTCTACCACGGTTATGCAGATCTGTACCTGCAAGAACGCTGGGTGAAGGCAACGCCGGTATTCAACCTCGCCCTCTGTGAAAAATTCCGCGTGTTGCCGCTTGAGTTCGACGGCCGTAAAGATTCACTGTTTCAACCGTTTAACGCCGACAATCGCCGTCACATGGAGTATGTACAATACCGCGGCACACATGCTGAGGTTCCAGTAGCGGAAATCGCCCAGGGGTTTAAAGACGCCTATCCAACGATGTTCGACGGGAACCGTATGCTAGGGGCTGGCGATTTCGCCGCCGAAGCGGAGGCGGAAAGAGACGGCTCATAGCATCAAAAGCTCACGCACGGTTTAATGCCGCCATCCACAATCATGTTCGACCCCGTAACGAACGAAGCTCGTGGACTCACTAGAAACAGCGCGGCATCCGCAACCTCCTGTGGAGTACCAAAACGCTGGGTCGGATTCATCTCTCTCATCTGTTCGAAATACTCGGGCTGATTGCGTTCGATCTCTCCCCAGAAACCATCTTCGAAATAAATTGTCCCAGGTGACAAGGTATTTGCGCGCACCTTTACGCGTGCCAACTCCTTCGCCTTACCGCTTATGTAATGACAAAGTGCCGCCTTCATCGCGCCGTAGGACTCCGCCTGCATCGATAGCACGCCGGAGACTGACGAGATAGCAAGCACTGCTGCATCGCCATTCTTTTGCGCCGCAGCTTCCAACAGTGGCTGCGCTTCGGCCAGTGCGAACTGCGGACACAGCACATCGATCTGCAGGCTCTTCTGCCAGTCCTCGGCGCTTAAAGAGCGGGCCATGGCGCTTACGTTGGATATGAAAATATCTAAGCCCCCAAACTGAGCGGCCGTGTCCTTTACCCATCGTTTCACTGCATCGCCGTCACTCACATCGACCGCAGTGCCAGCGACGTCAGAGCCAGCTCCACCTAGCTCGCTACTTGCTGACGCTACACCGTCCGCTGACCGCGCGCAGAAAGCCACCCTACATCCTTCGGCTAATAACGCTTCGACGATCGCCCGACCTATGCCGCGCGTACCGCCGGTCACCATCGCCACCTTACCGTGTAGTTGCAGATCCATCTCTTCTCCTCATTGTAAAGTCAGTTAGATAATAAAAGGCGCTTAACGGGTCGGATCTTCCCCAACCTGAACTAGCCGTTTACCCAGATTCTCCCCCCGCATCATGCCAATAAACGCCTCAGGAACCGCCTCCAGCCCAGCGACAATATCTTCATGGTAAACGACTTCACCAGTACGTAACCACGCTGCCATTACGGGAAGGAATGTATCGAACTTATCCATGTGATCGTAAACAATAAACCCCATGAGTTTGACCCGCCTGTGGACAATTGCAGAAAAGTTCCTCAACCCGATTCCGGTACGCTCATATTCCGAGATTTGTCCGCACACTGACACCCGGGCAAAACTTTTCAGCCGCACGAGCACCTCATCCAGCATTGCCCCGCCCTCGTTGTCAAAATAGACATCTATACCACCTGGGCAATAGGCATCCAAAGCAAGCCTAACGCTGTCCACAGTTTTGTAGTTGAACGCCGCGTCGAAACCAAGTTCATCGACGATATGGCGTACTTTTTCTTCACTACCGGCGCTTCCGACTACCCTGGCTCCCGCGATTTTCGCCAGCTGCCCTGCTACTTGTCCGACCGCCCCGCTCGCGGCCGATACGAATACAGTCTCGCCCTCTTGTGGATTAGCCAGCTCCGTCATGCCGACATATGCCGTTAATCCCGGCATTCCTAGTACAGAGATACTGTGCGAAATAGGCCCCAATGCGGGATCGATTTTTCTTAGACTCGAGGCATCTACCACCAGAGAGTACTGTTCCCAACCAAGGAAATCCCATACCAGATCACCACACTCAAATTTCGGATCAGCCGAGTCCTCGACCTGGCCCACGACCCGTGCAGGTATCACTTCACCGATGCGAAACGGATCAGCGTATGCCGTTGCACCATTCATGCGGCTTAACATGTAAGGATCACACGAGAGGTAGATATTGCGGATCAGTACCTGACCGTGATCAAGTGCGGGTATCGGGCTTTCACGGTATCGAAAACAGTCCCGCGAAAGCGACATGCCCGGCCGCCTGTCCAGCGTGATTTGACGATTCAGTATCAAGTTCGTCTGGTCAACACTTCCAGTCCGGGCGCCACCTCAGTTGTGGAGCTCTGCGGGAGCAGATAGCACCGTTTCAGTGTGGCAAGAACCACGCTGGCATTCAATCTACCGACCATCATGGTGAATAGAGGGCAGCATTGACGTTGGTGCATGGGAGGCTTGTCGTCATCGCTCATTTCGAGCCTGGGGTGGTCGCTCCCAGGTCCGCACCCAGTAAATGAAGGGTGTATCAACCATTGCGATAACCACCTTAAAGAAGTATTTAGCGAGACCTAGCTTCAAAGCAGTGATGAGATCGACGATCCCCCACCAGACCACTAATGAATAGATGGCGGTGTCGACCGCCTGCGCCATTATCGTTGAAACATTGTTCCGTAACCAAAGATGGCGCCCCTGGGTCCTCTCCTTGACATAATGAAATACCCACACATCAAAACTTTGGCTGATGATATAGGCAAGCAACGAGCCGAACACAAAACGGGGGGTGAAATTGACGATCGTCTCAAACGCCGCATGGACCTCAGCTGCAAAAGCGGTGGTCTCGGGAGCAGTGGAAGGGTTGAACATCAACCCGATGCTCATCATTACCACAACCGCAATACTTACACCGAACCCCAATCGAACTGCACGGTTGGCTTCAGCCTTTCCGTATTTTTCGCTCAACAGATCCGTAGCAAAATAAATACCTGAATAGAGAATAACACCGAGACTCGTTTGCAGGCCGAGTACCATCGTTAATTTTGGACCTTGTATATTGGCCATGACGATGCCAAGAACAATGGCCCCGTATAGTCCGTACGTCCCAAATAACCGGTAAAGGCACAGCGTAATGCCCAGATCGATACACAGAGCTGCCAGCCACAGCAGTGACTGGTGTTCGGAGAAGAAGTCCACAATCAGTGGTTAACCTCCTTTTAGCTCACGGTACACGGTCTCGATAAAAAACGACGCGGGCATGAAGCCCTGCCCCCAACGTGCGTCGTACTCTGCCGTTGGCGCAGCAGCGAGGACAGCTTCCAAGTCCTTGCCGTCATCAACCAATTTCTGAATACGATCGCGGACAATGACCAACATATCGCGAACTTCGAGCAGGTCGTCGATGTCACTTATTTCACCGTGACCTGGAATTATTCTCGTGTTCGGACCAGCAAGCTTGATAGCTCGTTCGATTGCATCAATAACGCCTGCGAAGCGACCACCGTTGGGTACATCGATGACCGGATATCCGCTAGTTCCGAAAACGTCACCCAGATGCAACACGTTAGAGCCCTTGAAGTGGACGAAGCTATCGCCGTCGGTATGGGCTGGCGAGACGTGAAACACGTGCACCTGTTCACCGTTCAGATGAAAGCTCACGTCTTGCGAATAAGTGACGGTTGGAAGGGCTATAGCCGGCGCAGGATCGCCACGTTTTTTGGAAATAAAACTGTAAATCCCTTCTGCCATTCGTGACCGCACCGTATCGTGAGCAACGATCAGCGCGCCCATTTCGCCGAGGTTTTCGTTACCACCAACGTGATCTGAGTGCATGTGAGTATTGATCAGGAATCTGATTTTGCCATCGGAGAGCTTCCGGATCTCAGCGACTATTTTTTCCGTCAACGGCGCGAATTGATCATCGACTATGAATACGCCGTCAACGCCCACGAAAACGCCAATATTACCACCACTACCCTCGAGCATATAAACGTTGCCAGCGACGCGTTGAGACTTTACTTTGACGATCGCGAAATCCTGCTGCGCAGCCGCACCGACGCATAACAATAACCCTGTGGAGAGTGCCGCGACAAAACTTAACAAGTTTTTTATTTTCATGGGAGCTCCTCTTGTGAGTTAGGTGAAAGGGGACGGATTTTGCTCGGCACTGTTGCACAACCTCTACTATTACCGAAATAATTAACCTGGCCCCTTTTCCTCATCAGTCGCGAACAGTATCCTAAGCTTCCGATAATGATATTAAATAATCCTATCAGAGAGGAATGTATGATTGACCTTTACACATGGGGGACCCCTAACGGTCGCAAGGCTTCCATCATGCTGGAAGAGACCGGCCTCGAATACCAAACACACCAGATTAATATTCTCGAAGATGACCAGTTCAAACCCGAATTCCTAAAAATAAGCCCAAACAACAAGATCCCAGCGATCGTCGATACCGACACTGGTATCAACATGATGGAGTCCGGTGCGATCCTGCTCTACCTCGCGGAAAAGACTGGCCAATTCATGCCTGCGGATGAAGCGGGACGTTGGCAGGTAATGGAATGGTTGATGTGGCAGATGGGCGGCTTCGGGCCGATGCTGGGCCAAGCCCACCACTTCCTCCATTTTCAAAAGGGTAAGGCGGAGTACGCTGAAGGCCGATATGAAAAAGAAGCACAGCGTCTTTATAAGGTGCTTAACGCCCGCCTAGGAGAGAGCGAATACCTCGCCGGCACAGATTTCACCATCGCTGACATCGCCACTTGGCCTTGGACGACGCGTTACGCGTGGCAGCAAATCGACTTCGCGGACTATCCCAATGTGAAACGATGGTATGCGGCCATTGCCGGCCGACCCGCTGTGATACGCGGATACGGCGTCCCCAATCCGGCTGAGATTCCCATCCCATAGGTGCTGAAAATACTTGCGGCGGTTGCCAAGTTACTCCGCACACTGGCACAATCACCGCGTTGACAGTCAAGCGTCCGGGAAGGTTGTGGCATGAATAAGCATCTGATTCAAAATGCGTGGTACTGCGCAACCTGGAGCTGGGAAGTCGGCGAAGGCATCTTCGAACGGATTATCGCGAAACGGCCGATCATTTTTTACCGAAAGAAAGACGGTAAAGCCGTAGCCATGCACAACATGTGCCCACACAGGTTTGTGCCCCTGTCGCGTGGCACTGTGGACGGCGATGTCATCGAATGCGCTTATCACGGCCTACGTTTCGACAATACAGGCCAGTGCGTCTATAACCCGCACGGCGACGGCAAAATCCCAAAAAAGGCAGTAGCTAGGACGTACCCATTGGTCGAACGGCACGACATGCTGTGGGTTTGGCTGGGCGATCCCGCACTCGCGAACCCTAACACCATCCCTGACTTCAGTTGCCAGAATGATCCACGCTACCGCTGCGTCGGTGGCGTCATAGAAATGCATGGCAACTACGAAATACTCACCGACAACCTGATGGATCTAACCCACGTCGAATACCTTCATCGTGGCCTTCTTGGAAGCGACGCTATCAGCCGCGGTGAATCGGAAGTATTGCAAGACGGCACTACAGTCTGGTCGAATCGCTGGTGCCCAGACGGGCTGGCACCGCCAGCTTGGGACGCAATGTTCGACAATTACGGCAAGCCCGTTGACCACTGGTTGTACATGCGGTGGGATGCGCCCGCCCATATGCTGCTCGATGTAGGTATCTCCCCCACCGGAACTCCCCGCAGCAACGGAATCTGGATGTATGGCACCGATATACTCACGCCTAAAGATGAGACTTCGACCCACTATTTCTGGGGTGTTTCACGCGCGTACAAGCTGGACGACAAGAGTATGGATGAGGCTTGGAGAGCAGCTATAGACACGGCCTTTAGCGGGCAAGATAAGCCAACTATCGAAGCGCAGCAGACGATGATGGCATTGCATGGCGCAAGTGACATCGATGAATTAGATCCCGTTTTACTGACCACCGACGCCGGCCCAATGCGTTGCCGCCGGCTGTTGCAGAAATTGCGCGAGACCGACGGGGTGGAATTACCGGACCCGCGGAATCCCGCGTTGACCGCGCTGGTCGAGATGACTTCGAAAAACTACGATGGGAAAATCCTGAGGGTAGTCTGATTCGTACAGTCAAAGCGCGACAATCACCTCAACCATTGCCGCAGTTAGGGTGCTGAGTTCATCGCTTTCGATCACGTAGGGCGGCATGACGTAAACCAGATGCCCAAAGGGCCTTACCCAGACTCCGCGTTCTACGAACATGTGGGGCGCACGGCGCATATCGACAGGCATCTCCATCTCCACAACCCCAATAGCCCCCAATACACGGACGTCACGAACATTCGCCATCTCGCGACAAATCTCTAGTTCTTGTTTCAATTGCCCTTCTATGGCACTCAATCGCTCCTGCCACGGCCCCGACAATAGTAACTGCACGCTGGCGCACGCGACGCTACAGGCAAGCGGATTGGCCATAAACGTAGGTCCGTGCATAAAAACACCGCTACCATCTCCCGAAATCGTATCAGCCACTTTGCGTGTCGCAATTGTGGCTGCCAGCGTCATATAACCGCCGGTTAACGCTTTGCCAACGCACATGATGTCTGGTGCAATCGCGGCATGCTCACAGGCGAACAGCTTTCCCGAACGACCGAAACCCGTGGCGAGCTCGTCGAGAATCAAAAGAACATCGAACTCGTCGCATAGCGCGCGCACGCGCCGCAGGTACTGCGGCGAATAAAACCACATACCGCCGGCTCCCTGAACAACAGGCTCCAGGATGACAGCCGCAAGCTCTCCATGATGCGCCTCAACGAGCCGACGAAATGAGTCGATATCGGATTCATCCCAACTTTGTTCGAAACGGCAACGGGGTGCATCGGCGAAGTAATGCGGAGACAACAGATCCGCAAATAGCGAATGCATGCCGGTCACCGGATCACAAACCGCCATCGCTCCAATCGTGTCACCGTGATAGCCTTGGCGTATAGTCAGTAATTTCTGTTTTGCAGGTTTTCCTTGCGCTGCGCAGTACTGGATGGCCATTTTTATCGCGACCTCCACCGACACCGAACCGGAATCAGCGAAAAAAACCACCTCTAGCGGGGACGGTGTAATGTCGACAAGCGTACGAGCAAGCTCAATCGCAGGCTGGTGGGTGAAACCACCAAACATTACGTGTGCGGCGGATTCGAGTTGGGAGGTCAGCGCAGCATTCAGCGCCGGGTGGTTATAACCATGGATGGCACACCACCATGAGGCCATGCCGTCGATAAGCTCGCGACCATCTTCGAGTTTGACACGGACACCGGTAGCCGATGCGACTGGAAATACCGGCGCCGGATCCACCATAGACGCATAAGGATGCCAGACATGCTGGCGATCGAAATCTAGGTGCGCTTGGGAAATCTTCATTATGCTATCGGCCGTTCTGCACACGAATACAACACCAGTCCCAGTGTGGACCAAAGCGCTACCATGCCCCATTCGTGCGGCCATACCAATGCAGACGGACTCCAAGGCATGTACAACGTAGCCAGCGCGACCGTGCACGCCACGCCGAGCCACCCCATTGCGACGCCGCCCGGCAGCCGAAAAGGCCGCAACAACTCCGGTTCATCCAAGCGTAACCGGATGAATGAAACCGATACAAAAAAGTAAGTCACAACCACAGCGAAACTCCCCGCATCGACGATCCATATCGCCATCTGGCGCCCAAAAAACGGTGCTACAGCAGAGAATATCCCGAATGCGAGGATTGCCCGATGCGGTGTGCGATAGCGTGGGTGCAGCACAGCCAGCCAGCGCGGTAGCATCCCACTTTCGCCCAGTGCAAACATTACCCGACTACCACCAACGAGGAACGCGTTCCAGCTGGTCACAATACCAGCCACACCTGCAAGCAACAGCACCTGTTTACCCACCCGCCCCCACACGGCCCCTGCAGCATCCGCCGTTGCTAACTCGGATGTCTGGATAGTCTCCTGCGGTAAGGCAAGTGAAACGCCCATAATGACGAGGAAATAAAAGATCGTGGCCAAAACAACAGCGCACGGAATCAGAAATCCAACTGTCCTGGGCGATAGGTCAATCTCTTCGGCTGTTTGGGGGATCACATCGAACCCCGTATAAAGGAAGGGCGCCATCGCAGCGACGCCGATGACTCCCGCTGCACCAGAGACAAACAGAGGCTCGATGTTATCAGCGGACCCCCAGCCGAATGCCCCCACGATCAAGAAAACGCCCGCACCGATCACGAAAGCAGTCACTGTCGTTTGGAATATCGCCGACAATTTGATACCGCGTATATTGATCAACGTCATCATAATCGCTCCGGCTAGACCGATCAGCGCCCAACTCAGATAGACGTCATAGTCCGCTATACTCCACAGAAAAACGCGTTTGTAATCCGGAAAGAACTCGGAGACTACGGTTGACAACGCCACAGCCTCAAAACCGCCGACCGACACGTACACTAACAATTACGACCAGGTGCAAACGAACGATCCAGTAAAGCCAAGAGCCCTCAGGCTATAGACATGCTCACCGCCCACCTCCGGCATCGCAGACACCAGTTCTCCATAAATGAGCGCAATAACGGATGCGACCGCACCGACCATGGTAAGACCCAGCACGGCGCCCACGGTACCGCCACGACTAAGCCACCCCGCAGTAACAATCATCCATCCCCACCCAATCATGGCGCCGACCGCCAACGCCAAGGTATCTTTGCGGTTGAGCGCGCGGGTGAGACCATGTTTAGTGATGGACATTAGCAAATGATAAGCCCAATAGAACCCTTTGGTCTCCTACTGATAGGCGGTGCGTTTGTCGCATCGACGATCTCGGGGGCGCTGGGACTCGGTGGTGGCCCGTTGCTGCTCGCCATGCTGGGAAGCTTTATGCCAATACTGACGGTTATTCCACTACACGCCGCCTTGATGCTGGGCGCCACAACTACGCGTTGTTGGCTGTTTCGCAGCCATGTCCACTGGCCTATCACAAAACCGTTTATGTTTGGCGCGGTATTTGGTGCGTTACTAGGCGCGAAAGTCTATCTGTCTTTACCAGAAAACTTTGTTGCCGGCGCGATGGGCACCTTGATGCTAGCCAGCGCTTGGACTCCCACTTTAAATTGGCGGCCGACACAACGCCGACCGTTCTTCATCATCGGGATTGTCCAAGCGTTTCTGTCAACACTTTTTGGCTTCGGCGCCCTCATTCAGTCGTTAATCCTACACACCGGTCTCGGCAGGCTGCAGATCACGGGGACGCTGGCAGTGTGCTTTACGGCACTGACGCTGTTCAAACTGCTCGGCTTCGTAGTACTCGGTTTCGCCTTCGGTCCATACCTATGGATCGTCTGCCTCGCGCTGATAGCCACCGTGATCGGCAGTTGGTGCGGCAAGCTGATCGCCGACAGGATCTCCGAACCACAGTTCAGAACCGCGTTCCGTATTGTGATTACAATAGGCGCGCTGAGATTGTTGTATCGGGCATTCACGGGTTGAATCGCGCCAAAGCCGCTCGGCACATTCTGCAAAACAGGAATAGTTAAAGCGATCGGGAAAAATGAGCACTTATATCCTAATCCATGGTGCCTGGCACGGCGGTTGGTGTTGGCACAAAGTCACACCATTACTCGAGGCGCACGGCCATCGCGTATTAACGCCCGATCTCCCAGGGCTGGGCAACGACCAAACGCCGGTGACACAAATCAGCATGAGTGCTTACCGTGACAGTATCTGTGCGCTTCTCGATGCACAGGACGAACCATCCATTGTTATAGGGCATAGCATGGCTGGTGCCGTACTGAACCTCGTTGGGGAAACACGCCCGGACAAGGTCACAACCCTTGTTTATCTCACTGCGATGTTGCTCGAAAACGGCGAATCAATTTTCGACGCTGTCACTCACGATCCGCAGTCGCTGGTGCTAGATAACCTCCTGCCCTCGGAAGACGGAAGCTGGTCGGATGTTAAAAGTGAAGCCTTACGCGAAGTCTTTTATGCCAACTGCAGCGACGCAGACATAATATATGCGCGCGCGCGACTCAAGCCACAAGCGCTGAGCGTCTTGGCCGAACCTATCCACGTAAACGACGTCAATTGGGGCAGGATTCCCCGAATCTACATCGAATGCCTGCAAGATCGAGCGATCACCGCCGCACAGCAAAAACGCATGTACACCAACCTACCGTGTCGCGAGGTTCTCACACTAGACACTGATCATTCGCCATTTTTCTCAATGCCGGAATTACTCGCCAAACAGCTCTTGAGGATCGCACCGTAAAAAACTAGTGCCGCCGCATCTATCACAGCACGGCTTCTATCAACTCGTCGCAGTTAAGCTGCAATGAAGCAGGTGCATTTACACTGGAAACGAAAAACCTCGCGGCAATATTGCTAGAATCCGAACAGCGCCATACCAACCATCTGCTCGGGTGATGACCATGTCTACTGCAATGTCTGTTGGAGGCTACTAGCGACTACCGATCACAAGTGGCACTCGCCGTCAGACAGCAAAAAAGAAGCTTATTAGTTTTTTAACTCGCTCAGCTAAACCCGCAGATCGTCAGGAGGCGGCGGCATAATGAACTCCCACGGTGCGGTTTCGGATCCCGTTTCCACCGGGACCTCGATCAGTACCGGTGCATCAGCCGCGAACGCTTTCTCGAGCACCTGTCTAAGCGCGGTCGCGCTATCGGCTTTATATGCGCTCACCCCAAAACTTTCGGCAAATTTAACAAAATCGGGATTTCGAAGACGTGAACCAACCGTTCGTCCATTGAACAGGCGCTCCTGATCACGCAACACGTTCAGATATGCATTGTTATTGAAAACAACCGTCACCAATGGGATGTTGTATTGTGCGGCCGTAGCAAGTTCATTTGAGGCGAACATGAAACCACCATCACCTGCGATCGACAAAACCGGCTTGTCAGGGTTACCAACCTTCGCGCCGAGCGCGGTCGGATAGCCGAAACCCAGCGTCCCTTGGTGCCCAGAGGTAACATAGGTCCTCGGTTCGTAGGTCGGGTAGCTGCTCCAGGCCGCGAATCCAACCTGGGTAATCTCGTCGACAAAAATTCCATCGCGGGGCAGTACATCACGCATCACATTGAGGTAGCTCATCTGCGGCTGAAGCTGTTCAACTTCCTTCGCGGCAGCGCTCTTAGCGTTCGTTATCTCGTTGCGCCGTGACGGACGCTTACCGATCTGCTTGCTCAATGCTTCAATGAGCGCACCGGTCGCTTGTTTAGCATCTGCGACGATACCGACATCCGGACGAATGCGTAGCATCTCCTTAGGATCTATATCGATACGGATGAGTGGTGCATCTTTCGGCATGCACCGCCACCTGAGATACTGCAGTTCCATACGGCTGCCGATCGTGATTACTGCATCGGTCTCAGACCACAGTTTGTAGGCGGCGGTGTAGAGCATTCCAAGTTCGTGATCGGAACTGACGATACCGCGCCCCGCGCGGTTCGATGTCACCGGCGCCTTCAACATTTCAGCAAGTGCCAAAACCTCTTCGCGCGCAGCGATCGCGCCACCGCCGACCAGAATCATCGGCCTCTTGGCCTTACTGATTGCGACAGCCGCGCGTTGTATTTGCGCTGGGTCGGCTTCAGGTGTCGGGTATGGTTCCAAGGGTTCGACCGAGGTTACCTCGGCGCTGATGCCACAGACATCCCAAGGCATTTCTAGTGCCACCGGGCGCGAACGACCACTACGCAATTGCCGAAATGCCTCGGCTACCAAGCCTGGCGCTGCTGCAGGCTGCTCAACACGTTCAGCCCACT
Source organism: uncultured Gammaproteobacteria bacterium (assembly GCA_964493555.1). Lineage (GTDB taxonomy): Bacteria > Pseudomonadota > Gammaproteobacteria > JADZEE01 > JADZEE01 > CAZBOQ01. The sequence goes on from CAZBOQ010000314.1 coordinate 24,226, forward strand.
TGGTCAACCCGCGAAGTATGCCCAGTTGATCAGATATTTCGTGCAACTCATCGTGACCACCGCCAATGTAGGCAAGGGGCACTTGCCCCGTGACACATAACACCGGAGCGTTAGAGCCATAAGCGGTACAGAGCGCAGCCGTGGTGTTAAGGACACCGGGGCCGGGTACGACGGTGTAGGTACCTATGTTGCCGGTCGACTGCGCATAACCGTAAGCCATATAGGCTGCGCCCTGTTCATGGCGTGTGCTGTAAACCGCTACCCTGTCACCGGCCCGGTGTAGCGCGTCCCAATATTCATAGGTCTGCACGCCTGGCAAACCGAACACTGTGTCTATCCCATGCGCGATTACGCTTTCCATCATTGCGGCGCCACCGGTCATTCGTGCCATCTGCTAAATCCTTGGGTTATGCATCGTTATAATTATTAGGACGAAAAAAACTGTGTAGAGAATCATGTGTTGATATCTTTCACCGTGTCAACACTTCTAATGATAACCACGATCTCTGCGCGGGCAGAAGAGTTTAGGAAGCTGTAAATCGTTAAACTCGATCACGATCCAATGTCAAAGAAAAACAAATTTAGAGGCAATCTCCGCAAATCCGCCAACCTCGGCGTTGCTAATAAACGCGATTAAATAGGCTTGTATTTTATCGGGGCCCACGTGCAATGATGGTCGCACTTGTGGCAAGACAGTGGTTGTAACTCGCCATCCCGTAACCGCTAACCAAGCCAACTTCGGCACCGGTAACATGGTTATCCAAATCTGTCTTTGTCAGCTGGCGAATACCCTCAACCATGCCGAGCGCACCACCAGCAGCACCCGCTTGGCCAGCGGAAAGTTGTCCACCGGAGGTGTTAGTCGGCAAACCACCACCATTCCAGGTAAGTGGCGTTTCCCGCACAAAGCTCGCGCCTTCACCTTTGTCGCAAAATCCCAAATCTTCCAATTGCTGCATGACGATTACCGGGTAGTCGTCATAGCACTGCAAAAAATCCATGTCGCCAGGTCCTAATCCCGCATCCACATAAAGCTGCTCGGAAAAACTCGCCCATCCACCACGGATCTGTATCTCATCTTCAAAATAAGCATTGTGCCGTTCATCCGCAGCCAGCATTACCGCGTAAGGTAATTGCAGAGAACGCGCCCGTTCCTCGGTCATTACCAGAAAACCTTCCGCGCCTGCGCATGGCATTACACAATCAAATAAGTGCAGAGGCTCAGCAATCGGGCGCGCCTGTAGGTAGTCTTCCATACTCATTGGCTTTTGCATCAGCGCATGCGGCACGTGCCGTGCGTTCTCACGTTGAGCAATACAGATCCGTCCAAAGTCCTCACGCGTCGCCTTGAAACGTTGCATGTAGTACCGAGTCATCATGGCAAACACGCCGTTCGGACCGGGCGCACCATAAGGATACACAGAGTCGATAGTGTCCAGGCTGAAACGGGCAGCAACATCTCGAAATCCGCCTGGACGAGAGACGCCGGCACTAATGCACGCAACTATCTCTGCGTCTGCCGATTGTACTGCTCGTGCCGCTCGGCGCGCCATAATCGGCCCGTTTGCACCGGCGGAGGTGATCTGTTCGATCCAGCGCGGCGACATATTGAACCTATCCGCTAGCATAACCACCGAATCAGGCACCAATGAGAAACTGGTCAGCGCCAAACCATCGACATGATGTTTTTGTATGCCGATCGCTTCGATCATCTGGGCAAGCGTACGGCCTATGAACCATGAAGCACCGTGATCGCTATAACGCTGATAGCCGAACGTGACGGGTGCGACCAGTGCAACACCTTGGTATGAAGCAGATGGTCTAGCCAATGCAGAAAACCTGTTCGACACTACCGACAGCACGCCGGGGCGCCGGCACCGAAGAACCGTGAATCGTCGCTACGATTGCTCCAAATCCAATTTTGCTGTTAACGTACGCAACATCGATAGTGCCATTCTTTACCGTTTCGAGTGAGTCCATGAGTGAGTTTATTCCTGCCGATCAATACGAGTAGCTCTTGCGAGGTGCCGAAGGAAAAATCGAGCGTTGGATAGATTTCGATAACAGCAACCTGTGCGAATCGAATAACCGGCGTTCATTTGTTTTTCTCATCGCTTAACCAAGTATCCACTATGCCACAGTTACATATCCTTTACCGACGGCGACCTCGATGCAAATAAGATTCCGGACCGGAGACATTGTGAAAAATACGAACTTCTATAAATCTATACATGGCTGCGAAAGAGAGCTCACACTAGACGTGGCGTTCGCTCCTTTGAACGAGAAAAAAACCGCGCCGTCGCCTTTCTTTCTGAGCAAGATTCAGAATATCGGCCGAATATTGAAGAACGGCAATGCAAGATAGCTGCGTCGGGTCGGAGTCAATACTGCATCAGTGAGAAGCTCACCGTTCATAGCTGCGGACAAGGCTAGTAACCTACGCAGGCTACGAAATAATAGAAACACTATACTAATAAAAAACGATGAATGAGCCAGGAGAATAGTTGATGAGTGAAAAAAACGACGGCGCCACCTCACAGGAGGCAGCATTTTGGAATGATGAAGGCGGTAAAATGTGGACCGCGAACATGGAGCGCACCCACAAGCTGCTAGCACCGCTGAGCGAACAACTTCTCGGCCGCGCTGCGGCAACGATGGGCGAGACCGTATTAGACGTCGGCTGTGGTGGTGGCCCCACTACCATAAAGCTGGCCGAGCAGGTCGGCGACGGTGGCAAAGTGGTCGGCATTGATGTGTCCGAAATGATCCTGAAGGTGGCTAAAGGGCAAAGCGGGATTCCTGCGCATCTAAGCTTTAAATTATGCAACGCCGCCAGTGCGGACTTGGGAGTTGGCATCTATGATTTAATCTTCTCGCGATTCGGTATCATGTTCTTCGAAGATCCGAAAGCAGCGTTCAAAAACATTCGAAAAGCGCTGAAAGCGGACGGCCGATTCGTGGCCCTATGCTGGCGAACACCGCCTGAAAACCCCTGGATTGCCCGCCCAGTCGCTGCGGCAGCTGAGATCCTTTCGCCTGGAGGAAAAGAAAAACCGGATCCCCGCGCCCCAGGGCCGTTTGCGTTTGCCGATCCCGATTGGGTACGCGAGATCCTCGAGGCAAGCGGTTTCAGCGGCGTCAATCTAGAGCCATTGGATATGGAAATGCCAATGGGGAAAATGAGTGATGCGGTAGCTTATATGATGCGCATGGGGCCCGCAGCCGCGGAAATCGCTAGCGCCGCCGAGGAACAGCGCACAGCCATCGCCACAGCCATTCGGGGTGCTTTCGCCGAGTACGACACAGGCGACGGCATTATGGGGCCCTGTGCCACCTGGATTATTTCGGCGCGTGGATAAAGTATCCATTAGCTGGTAAGCGATACGGATCCGATAGCAAAAGATTCGGTTAAAATATAAAGGCACGGTAATCGCT
>CAZBOQ010000315.1:0-4928 GCA_964493555.1 uncultured Gammaproteobacteria bacterium
GCCTTCAGTGCGCACGATTCGCCCGCTCCACCGCTGCTCACCACCTAGGTCAGAGTAAATCGTTACATTGTCTCTCGATTTATCGATCAGCCGCTTACTACTCTCAGGCAAATCGATCAAGCCAAGATCCCGGTTACGCAATGGCAATCTGATCTCAACGTAATCGGACGCATAAATCTCTGCCAGTCGTGTGTTCACTGACACAACCTGACCCACATCGACCAGCTTGCGCAGGATCCGTCCGCCGTATGGCGCGTGGATCCCAGTCCGCTCGAGATCCAATTTTGCTTTTTGCAGCACCGACTCAGCAGAAATGACACGGGCCTTCGCCGCTAAAAGCTGTGGCTTGCGTAAGACGAGTGCCGGCGCTTCCCCTTCATTGCCGAGGCGCTCCCAGTCCTGACGCGCTTGCTCCGACCGTGCCTCTTCCTCAGCTAGCACCTGGTGCGACTCCATCAGGCTACCCTCTGCGATCCGTACATCGGCCTCGTAGTCGCGGACATCGATCGACAGCAATAAATCACCCTCAGCGAACGAACTGCCTTCGCGAAAGTTCGGATTAATTGCGGTGACTTCGCCACTAACCTGTGCAACCAATATGCTTTGAGTACGAGGCTGCACCGTGCCGTAACTCTGTAGACTTACTTGGTAAGGTGCGCTGCGCACCGCCATCGCATCGACCCGGATCTTGACCCCTGGTGGTCCCCGGCGTTCGGCCGTGGGCGGATTGTGCAGTATGACTGCCGCGCCGGAGAGCAACACACCCAGAATGACTAACGGTAGGAACTTCTTCACGTTCATTTCAATCAGGGTATCGCCGCAGCGAATGCTCCTCCTAGTGCTAGATATAATCCGATCCGGTTCTGTAGGAGTTGGTTACGTAATTCAAGCACAGTCCTCTGGGCATCAAACGCCCGTCGTTGCGATTCCAGCACAGTCGTATATGTAATCAGCCCACGCTGATATTGTTCGAAAGAGAGTCTGTAGGCCGCCACCGCACTTTTCTCCGATTCCAGCAATGCACGATAACGTTCTGCCAAAGAAGCCTGTCGACTGATCGCATTTTCGACCTCAGAAAAAGAGACAAACAAACGCTCCAAGTATCGCTCCTCAGCCTGCGCCACGCGGGCGCGAGCCTGCTTTTCAGCTGCAGCAAGGCGACCAGCGTTGAATACTGGCGCCGTGACATTGCCAAGCAGAGACCATGCGAGAGCGCTGCCGTTAAGCAGATTGGTGAGTTCGCCGGACACATCGGTTGTAGACGCTACCAGACCAATGCGCGGATAACGCTGCTTATGTGCTACTGCCAGCCCAACGTCTGCAGCAAGGAGCTCGAGCCATGCCTGCTGTACATCCGGTCGGCGAGTTAGCAACTCCGAGGGTAGGCCCACCGGAATGGTTGAATCAAGCACCGGCAAATGAATTTGGATCTCGAGATCACCGTCCGGATAGCGCGCTATCAATACTTGCAAAGCAATTATCGCCTCGCGCAACCGTTGCTGTTGATCGGCGACACGGGCACGCTCGCGCTCAACGGTATCGCGGGTCAGATAGACATCTAACGCAGCATTGATGCCCTGACGGTAACCTCGCTCAATGATTTCCAGATTCTGTTCCAGATTAATCAATCTTTGGGAAAAGAGTTCCAACAACTGACTCGCCGCCACCGCGTCATACCAGGCGCCGCTAGTATCAGCAGCCAGCTGGTGCTGCGCCCGGGCCAACCGCGCCTGCGCCGCAGAAAACGATAAATAGGCTCGGCGTTCCGCATCGCGTAACTTACCCCAGAGATCGATCTCCCAATCCGCATCTAATCCGAGTTCATACCTAAGACCTAAAATTCGCATCGAATTGGCGGTCACTCCTTGTCGCCGTAGGGCATCAAACCCTAATGACAGCTCTGGGAAACGATCTGTGCGCACCACTAGCATGTCCTGGCGTGCCTCGTCGACGCGGGCCCGTTGAGCGGCAATCATATAATTATTGGTTTGCGCCTCGGTGACCAGATCGACAAGATGTGCATCCTCGAATTCCGCCAACCAACGATCCGATACCGGTGCGGCGCTCATCTTGGCTTGCCAGCGCTCAGGGATTTCGTCATCGGTCAGATCGGGAGAGATCGCTGTGATGGTACAGCCTGCGGAAAAGCACGCAATAAGCAGAGGCAGCACACGCAGGTGTGCATTCCGTTTTCTGTTCAAGCGACTATAGTAAGCGATGTAGGTAGTCAGAGGAGCCTCCAGGATCTAACTAGGTATCAAGGCGACAGTTTTCCGGCAAAATCAGTCCTTCCTTTTCTCCTCGTACCGTACTCGCGAGACAAAGGATGGCACGTTAATGACTTCGGATACAACGAAAATACCTATCTGATAGAGGCTGCGTACTCCAACGAATCATACATTTGCCAACCCTTGGAAAATGCCAGTAGTGCCTCCTCGTCGTGGGTAAAACTATGGAACATTGCCATCGCCTGCCTGCGTTTTTCCAGATCGGTTTCTTCCTGACGCTTCTTATTCTCTATCGACTTTTTCTGGATAAAGTCTATCGTCGTCGAGCGACGCTGGCGATTATACAGATTCAGCAACCTATGATCGGCCTTACCCTTCGCTACACATGTCAGCTTTTCGGCGAGATTAACTCCGTCATGTATCCCAGAATTCAAGCCCATCGCGCCGAGCGGGCTATTGATATGTGCGGCATCGCCAACGAGCAAGGTACGTCCTTTACGAAAGGTTTCGGCGACTCGTTGGTGAACTGAATAAATCGTCGTGCTGCTGACACTGTAGGGCTTGTCACTCGGTCGTAATGACTGCAGGATCTTTTCGAGGCGCGCGGCGGCCGTTGCTTTTTTGTCCGCCATGGTTTCAGGTATGGAAGAAAGCACCCTGGTGGACCAATCATCCTTACCCGGACCTTCCGGGATCATCAATACCAGGCGCCAGTCCGGACCATTGGCCATGAATGTTACCGGTCCATAGATATCGGTCATGTCTACATGGATTTCCACTATCAAAAACCGATCTGTCCAAGTAAAACCATCAAACTTGATATCGGCGCACTTGCGCACCACGCTGGCGGCACCGTCTGCACCAATGAGCCACGGGGCTTTGAACTCCTTACGACGATGAGCGGTATCACAGTGAACCACGACTTCATCCGCGTTTTGGTCAATATCAGTAACTTCATGATCAAACAAAACATCGATATTGGGCTCATGCCTGCAAACGGCTAGCGCAGCTTTTGCGACCTCTCCCTGCGACAGGCAGAAATCATATGGATAGCGGGTGATACCGCGTTTTTCAAGGATCTCGAACGGCAGTTCGACCGTTTCCCCTAGGCCGGCGTCCGCCATGCGCATGACCCTAACGCAGAGCCCCATCTTCAGTAACGGGTCGATGAAACCGAGTTCTTCAAAAATCTCCAATGTCGGAGAATGAAAAGTCGCGGCACGGGAGTGCATTGCCAGATCGATGCCGGCCTCGAGGATAGTCACCGGAACGCCTTGACGTGCGAGACTCAAACCCGTAACCAAACCAACAGGCCCGGCGCCTGCAATCAATACTCTGTCAACGCCCATATCAGTTCGCGATGTCGGGGTGAATGAAGATACAATCCCCGCCACGCTTGCTGCAAGCAGCGAACCTGTGCAATGGATATCTTAATCTGGCTTGAAAACACTAAACTGGCGCTCCTTGTACAGGAATCATTATGGGCCTATCCCATCGTTCTGAGCTTTCATGCTATTGGTATGGGCTTTCTCGTCGGCACCATTATCATTATTGATCTTCGTTTGCTCGGTGTTGCCAAACAGGCTCCGGTTACTGCGTTTGCCCAACTCGTATATGTCGCATGGGCTGGTTTTGCCATTAATGCGGTAACAGGCATTTCGTTATTTCTCGCTGGTGCAACCACACTTTTCTTTAACCCCGCGTTTCAGATAAAAATCCTGCTGCTGATGCTCGGCGGCCTCACTGCGTGGGCGTTCAGACCGCTAGTTTTCAACGTCGCAAATGATTGGCCAGCCGACGGCAGTACGCCAACCTCAGCGAAGATCCTGGCCTGCGCCTCGTTGACCCTGTGGCTAGGCACGATCGTGTCCGGACGCTTGATCGCCTACATAATGTTCTAGTTGAACGGCATTTACCCATGGAAATGCTAGCAACCATCGAAGTCTCCCTGATAGGCACCTGGGTCCGCGAAACGACCTGGGCGTTTCCTACGCTGGAAACATTACATTTCTTCGGACTATGTCTTTTGCTCGGATCCCTTACCATCGTCGATATTCGCCTCCTTGGTTTTGCTCAACGCCTGCCCGTGCGACCTGTTCATGCCTACCTACGGTGGGCGGCGATCGGCTTTAGCATAAACATCACTACCGGTGCCCTGTTCTTTGCCGCCGACCCGTTTCGATACTTCCCCAATATCGCGTTTCGGATGAAAATGCTGCTGGTGCTGCTGGCTGGCTTGAACGCGCTGTGGTTCAAGTTGACCGTGTTCCGCGATCTGCAGACATGGACAGCGGATACTGCACCGACGCCATTAGCAAAGATAATTGCCGGTCTATCGTTGTTGCTTTGGGTCGGGGTAATAATCTGTGGGCGAATGATCCCATATACTGGGTGAGGTTGTACGCATGACTCTCGCCAAACCTATACGAAATTTCTGTTGGACTGTCACCCCAATCCTCTCCAACCACTAGGGATGGGTAAACGCAGTTCATCTAGGAGCAATTACCCGTCAGAGGGAGAGGAAGCTGACGGTGACTTCGATGAACAACGCCGTGTCCCCTCTCCCTGCCGGAAAGGGACGCCGTAAAGGCGAGAGATGACCGAAAAGCGAAATCGAGAGCCGCGCGCGCGCCCAGCGCGAGTAGAGGAACCAAGGAGGGGGGGGTGAAAGTGGGGAGGGGTGGGGGGGGGGAGAGGAGG